>CAYUHW010000177.1:0-4120 GCA_964444605.1 uncultured Christensenella sp.
GTTGAAAAGCAAAAGCAAGCGGGAGCCGCTTATAACGCAAGGCTCCCCTTGATGTGCAAGAAGTCGGATTTCATTACCTTACAGCGGCTTTTTGGCGGGCATTCCCGGGCGGCGGGGGTAGGTTTTCGGGGTGGGAGCGGTCTTTTTGGCCAGCACCAAGCACCGTTCCCCGATCTCCGAGGGCAAGGGCGCCGTGTCCAGCTTTACATGGAGCAAAAAGGCGGCGCTCTTGGCGGCGGCTACCTCCTCCTCCGCCTTGCCCTTATAGGCAATGGCCGTGCCCCCCACCTTTACAAAGGGGGTGGTCAGCTCCAAGAGAACGGGGAGGTTGGCTACGGCTCTGGACAAAGCAAAGTCGTACTGCTCCCGATAGAGTTTATTTTGCCCCAGCTCCTCCGCCCGTCCGTGGACGATGTTTGCCTCAAGCCCCAGCTCCTTTAAAAGCCCCTCCAAAAAATTCAGCCGTTTTTGGAGGCTGTCCGCCAGGGTCATCTTTAAGGTGGGGCGGGCAATGAGCAAAGGCACCCCGGGGAAGCCTGCCCCCGTGCCCACGTCAATACAGCGGCTGTTTTCCCCCAAGTAGGCAAGGGCCCCCAGAGAGTCCGCAAAGTGCTTCTCCACCACCTCTTTTTCCTCGGTGATGGCGGTCAGGTTCATAACCTTGTTGGTCTCAATGAGCCTGTGATAATAGGTTTCAAAGCGCTCATAGGCCGCTTCGTCCAAATTGGGCAGCTTTTCCCTTAAAAACTCTCTGTTCATTCCCTATCTCCCTTTCTGGGGAAGCCCCGCTTTCCCGCAATGAGCAGTACCCCCACGTCCGCCGGGGACACTCCCGAAATGCGGCTGGCCTGGCCGATGGTGGCGGGGCGGCGGGCAGACAGCTTCTGCCGTGCCTCCAGCCTCAGCCCCTCTATGGCCTGATAGTCCGCATCGTCGGGCAGCACCTCATTTTCCAAAGCCAGCATGCGCTCCACCTGCTGTTCCTGCTTTTCTATATAGCCGGCGTAGCGGGTGAGTACGTCCAGCTGCTCCGCCGTCTCCCTGTCCACTTCCTCTAAAATCCCCTCTTCCCCGCCGTAAAGGTGCAGAAGGGCCGTGTAGGTCACGTTGGGACGCTTCAGCAATTCCACCAGCTTGACCCCCGTCTTCACGGGATTTTCGCCGATGGATGTAAGGTACGCCTGCAGCTTTTCTTCCGGAGGCACGGCTCTGTTCAGCCGCTCCATGGCGGCGGCTACCTTCTCCTGCTTGTGCATGAGGGCATCGTAGCGGGCGTTGGAGATAAGCCCCGTGCGCCGCGCCTTTTCCGTCAGGCGCATATCCGCATTGTCCTGGCGAAGCAAAAGGCGGTATTCACAGCGGCTGGTCATCATTCTGTAGGGCTCGTTGGTGCCTTTGGTAACCAAATCGTCGGCCAGCACGCCGATATACGCTTCGTTCCGCCCCAGGATAAAGGGTTCCTCCCCCTTAACATACAGCCCGGCGTTGATGCCTGCATACAGCCCCTGAGCGGCGGCCTCCTCGTAGCCGGAGGTGCCGTTGACCTGCCCGGCGCAGAAAAGACCCTCTATATTTTTGACCATAAGGGCGCTGTTTAGGCACAATGGGTCGATGCAGTCATACTCAATGGCGTAGCCGTAGCGGAGGATCTTGCAGTCCTCCAGGCCCGGGATGGTGCGCAGCATCCTTTCCTGCACGTCGGCGGGAAGGCTGGTGGACATGCCCTGGACATACATCTCCCTGGTGGTTCTCCCCTCAGGCTCCACAAAAATCTGGTGCCGATCCTTATCGGCAAAGCGCACCACCTTATCCTCAATGGAGGGGCAGTAACGGGTGCCCGTGGCGTGGATGCGGCCTGAGTACATGGGGGAGCGGCTCAGGTTATTGAGGATGATGTCGTGGGTGTTTTTGTTGGTATAGGTTAAGTAGCAGGGGGTCTGCTCTACCTGCAGTTCCCCGTGCAAAAAGGAAAAGGCCGGGGTGGGCACATCCCCCTCCTGCACCGCCATGCGCTCATAGTGGAGGCTGTCCCCGTGGACACGGGCAGGGGTGCCCGTCTTAAACCGCTGGAGGGGTATCCCCAGCCGCCCCATGGCGTCGGACAGGGTCTCGCTTCTCAGCATGCCGCTGGGGCCGCTCTCCCGGTAAAAATCTCCGATGAGGATGCGGGACTTCATATACACCCCCGTAGACAGCACCGCCGCCTTGCACCTGTAGCGGAAGCCCTCCGCCGTGACGATGGCAGAAAGCCGTCCGTTCTCCACCTCCAGATCCGAAGCCTCCCCCTGAATGAGGGTCAGATGCTCCTGGCCTTCCAGGGCGGCCTTCATGCGCTCGTGGTACCGCCGCTTGTCCATCTGCGCCCGCAGGGAGTGGACGGCCGGGCCCTTGCCCGTGTTCAGCATGCGCATTTGGATGAGGGTATCGTCGGCCGCAAGGCCCATTTCGCCTCCCATGGCGTCCAGTTCCCGCACCAAATGCCCCTTGCCCGTGCCGCCGATGGCGGGGTTGCAGGGCATCATGCCGATGCTGTCCAAGTTCATGGTAAGCAGGGCCGTATGAAGCCCCATGCGGCTCAAAGCCAAAGCCGCCTCTATGCCCCCGTGGCCGCCGCCTACCACGATTGCTTCAAATACGCCGCCCTCCATGGGCGCGGCCGCATACACATTTGCCATATACCCTCTCTTTCGGGAAAAAACCCGTATCGCCTGAATTCACGGAAAAAAGTATATCACAACCTTTTCTTTTGAGCAATCTCCTGTTCCCAAAGAAGGATTTTTTTGTTATACTGATGGTACGAAGTATATTGATTCGAAAGGAGCATTTCCAATGAGCCGCATGCTTTTGTTTGAAACCTGCAAGGGACCTCAGATTGAGGGCTTCTGCATGGTAAAGAGCTGTGCCGTGCGCACGGACAGCAAAGGGGCTTCCTATATGGATATGGTCTTGGCCGATGCAGGAGGAGAATGCGTGGCCAAGCTGTGGAACTACAATATCGGCCTGTACGGCGCCTTTGACCCGGAGGACGTCATCAAGGTGCGGGGGGTCATCAACATTTGGAAGGACACGGAGCAGCTTAAAATCGAGCGCATCCGCCTTGCCACGGCGGAAGACAACGTGGACATGAGCCGCATTGTGCCCTGCGCCCCCGGCAGTCCTCAGGAGGACTACGGGTATCTGTGGAACCTGACGGAGAACTTTAAGGACGGGGATTTAAAGCGCCTGACCCAGTATTTTTTGACGGAGTTTAAGGCCGGCATCCTCCGCTTCCCTGCAGGGGTGAAGCTCCACCACGCCACAAGAGGGGGCTGGCTTCAGCACACCTGCGCCGTGGTGCGCATGGGCAGAGCCATTGCCGCTTTGTATCCTGATAAACTGGACGAGGAGCTGATTATTGCAGGAGGCCTTCTCCACGATATAGGCAAGCTCTACGAACTGCAGACCGGGAAGCTGGGTCTTGCCACGGCCTACACCACCGAAGGGCAGCTTTTGGGGCACATCAACATGGGGGTGAGCCTGATCCATAACGCCGCCGACCGGCTGGATGTGTCTCAGGAGACGGCCATGCTGTTGGAGCATATGCTCCTGTCCCACCACGGCCAGCCTGAGTTCGGCAGTCCCAAGTTCCCCATGTTCCCCGAGGCCGAGGTGCTCTCCCAGTGCGATCTGTTGGACAGCAAGCTTTATGAGATGTTTGACGCCCTGTCCTCCGTCAGCAAGGGCGGCTTTTCCGAGCGGCTGTGGGCTTTGGACAACCGTCAGCTTTACCAGCACGGAAGAAAGGAATGAGAAAGAAAGACCTGCAAAGCGGGGAGCAATGAAATCGCCTGGGGCGGTGAAATATTGCTGGGCAATGTAAAATCTGTTCTTCAAACAGGTTGATGTAGGGACGGCACACCGTCCCTTTTTTCTTGCTTTTAACCACACAAGCCCCTTGTACCGTAGGCTCCCCTTGATGTTCAAGGGGAGCTGTCTGCGGAGCAGACTGAGGGGATAAGCGAATACAAGGGACGCATAGCACCCCATACACAACCTCCCCAAAAGTCAGATTTCACTGCCATAGGCAGGGGGGATTAGAAGAACCTGCTTTCTCTCATCCCCTCAGTCTTGTTCGCTCCGC
>CAYUHW010000178.1:0-4107 GCA_964444605.1 uncultured Christensenella sp.
ACCTTATACCGGGCAAAAAGGGCGGCGCTGTCCTCAGGATTTTCCAGCATGGCGGCAATGTCCTGATGCCGCTGCCAGGTGTCGATACCGTGGTAGTAAAGATACAAATCCGGGCCGCAGACAATGTTTCGCCCGGTAAGCACAGGCACGGGGTTCAGATGCCAGCTGTAATCCGCAAGGAAGACGGCATCGGGCTCCGTGTTTTCCTTGATGAATTCTGCCGCCTGAATCTCATTGGCGCCAAAGACCTGATAGCTGCTGTTCCATTCTCTGGCAATGGTCATGATTCCGGAGAGAAACAGGGTCAAGCACAGCACATAGGCGGCGATCTGCTTTAAGGCGTAGAGACGGGCGGCTCCGTAGGCACGGAAGGGCACCCGCAAGCGGACAGCCAGCAAACAACCGCACACAAGGAGCAGAGCCCCCAGCCCCAGCAAAAGACGGTATTCCCACGGCTCCATATAGATGGCGGCGTCCCTTCTGCCAATCCACAGGGAATATAGAAGGAAGCAGGCGGCAAAACCCTCCCCTGCAGTCAGCACAGCGGGAAGAAGGAAGCCCTTGGGGCCGTCGGGTATTTTTTTATGGAGAAGGGTGCAGGCACTGCTCAAACACAGACCCAAGACAGCAAGCACGGTCAGAATCCCGCTGACAGGCAGGGCGGCAAAGCCTTCCTCCTGCCCCCGAAGGCCTGTAAGAGAGAAAACAAAGGCAAACAGCAGACCCAAAAGATGCAGAAGGCTCAGGGCATACTGCCGCTCCTCCCAAGAGGAGCGCTTTTGTATATACAGGCGCAGGCGGTGGAAAAGATACCCCAACAGCTTGGCGCTAAGGCCGCACAGATACAGAAACCAGACAAAGAGCAGCTTGTTGTTGTCGTAGATATTGGGCTGGAAAACCATAACTTCCGCAATGCCCCACAGCACCAGCGCACCGGAGGCAATGCGCCTGTCCTGCTTGGAAAGAAGCAGCAGGGCGGGAATCAGCAGCAGAAACAGCCAGCCGAGGTTTTTCACATAAAACCACAGGTAGCCGTCCACCTCGTTGGCCCAGTTAAAGTGCAGGCGCACCATGCCGCTTTCCCCCGCCTGTTGAAAGGCAAAGCCGAAAAGCTGGGGAGCGGCCAGCAGGACGGTAATCCCGCCGTAGAACAGCCAGCCCAAGAACCGCTTTTTGCTGAAGTGTCCAATCAAATCCTCCAAGCAGTATACGCCGCTGAGAATACCCAGGGCCAGGAAGGAATGGGTGTGAATCAGGGGCAGTCCCCCTGCCAGCAAAACAAGACCGGGCAGGGACTCCTTCTGCCGCCGGAAGGCGTAGCCAAAAAGCAGGTACAGGCAGGGGAACAGGAAGCTCCAGCCGAAGAGAGTAGCCCGCTGGGGAATGAGCATATCCACAATGGGATTGACCCAGCGCAGTCCGATTTCAGGCAGGTTGGTAGGCGTTTTATAGTACCCTTCCAACAGCCAGCCAAGATTGGTGGCAAATGAATTTTCCCCCAGAAGGGCAGAAAGGGTGGAACCGCCCCTGAGCCGATCGATGAAATAAAGGAACCCGAAGCCGCCGCCCACAAAGAACAGATACGTGCCGAAAAGGGCCCGTCCGGGTTTTTTCAGCCACTGCTCCAAAAAGAAGTATACGCCCAGAATGACCAGCACATAGGCATACAGGGCGGGAATCAGATAGGCCGCCCGCAAATCTGCCCCCAGCACGGCCATGGAGGCGCTGGAGGTTTCGCACAAAAAGGGATAATTTACGGCGTGACCGGGGAAAATGCTGTAGTCGGGAGGGAAAGTGCCCTGCACGGCAATGCTGGAGATGAAGCCCAAATGCATGGCCAAATCCCCGTAGGTAGTCTGTCCCACATAATAGCTTCCGTCCTTGTATTGAAGGATGTGGGTGGAGAATAAATACCCCCCCACCAGCAGAATGGGCAGCAGGGCCATAAGATACTTCCCCTTATGAAAATGCAAACCCCTGGGCAGCACCTGTCCCTTTTTGCAAAGACAGCTAAAGAAGGCCAACAGCCCCATAACCAAGGCTCCCAGCAGGTTGGACAGCAGGTTGAAATCCAGAACAAAGGCAAAGAGACTGGGCAGCCAAGTAAGCCCGAACAGCCCCAGCACAAGTCCCAGCCAAAGCTGTTTCCACCCCTTTTCCCTGGGGAATATCCAGCCGGCAAGCAAAATGCCGCAGAGGGCAAAATAGACGGTAAACAAAAGCGAAAAGAGCATACGACCTTCCTTTCTTTCCGCCATTATACAATATCCCGATAAAAAAAGAAACAGGCCTCCGGTTTATAGAAGGCCTGCATGATGTAAATAATCTGCAACTTTTCTTTATTTTGTGAGGAACAGCACGCCGATACAGCCGGGGCCGCAGTGGGAGGAAATGGTGCTGCCGGCATCGGTAACGAAAACTTCGCCCCAAGGCCCAAAGCTCTCCACCTCTTCCTTCATGCGCTCCAAATCCTTTTCCGGGAAGCCGGAGTGGGTGATGAAGATGCGGTCACGGACAATATCCTCACGGTCTTTCAACTGATCCTCAATATACTTGCTGATACAGCGGCTGAGCTTGCCCATGTATTTTTTGCCTACCACCATGCTGCCCTGCTTTTCGTTGAGCACCTGAATGCTGGGCTTAATGTTCATAAGGCTGGCGCCAATCTGCACAAGGCTGGAACAGCGTCCTCCTGCCCGCATAAAGACCAGGGTGTCCAGAATAAAGCTGGCGGAGGTCTTCTGATTCAGCGGCTCCACCTCTGCAACAATATCGGCGGCGCACATGCCCTTTTTGACCCGTTCGCCCGCTTCGCAGACCAGCAGACCAAACCCCGTGGACAAAGAGCAGGAATCGATGACGTACACCCCTTCCAGCTCCTGAGCCGCCATACGGGCGTTCTGCAAGCTCACGGACAGAGCAGAGCCAAGGCCAAAGTGAATGACCTCATAGCCCGCCTCCACATAGCCCTTAAAAATATCCAGATACTCGCCTACGCTGACGGCGCTGGTCTTAGGCAGGGTGCCATTTTTCTCCCAGTTTGCGTAAATATCGTCACGGTCAATGTTGATACCGTCCAGATACTCCGTGTCCCCCATAGTCACATGGAGGGGAATCAGCTTTACGTCATAGCGCTCCTGCAGAACAGGGCCTATGTCGCAGGGGGTATCGGCGGTTATTTTTACCGGCTTGGGCATGGATAGAATCTCCTTGTCTCTTGTTTTTTTAACTGTAAGGGGTATTGTAACAGAATATACGCCCTTCGTCAAGAACGCATACTTTTACAATTGCAGGGCATGCTTTTGAAAAAAGGAGGTGAGCATATGGAGATTTTCACCAGAGAGAAAAAACGCAAGTACACCCTCTCCGACGCCAACGGCGTAAGCAAAGACAGCGAGCAGACCTACAGCCTGTCCGATTCCAACGGCAAGACCCGTCAGGAGGAAGAAAAGAAGACCCCTCAGTAACGAATGTCCCTGCACAGCGCCAGCACGGTGCCCGCATCCCCCGATAAAAAGGACGGCAGGGCAGCTCCGAAGGCGTCGAAATTCCCTAAAGTGGACTCGATGGCAAAACAGGCGGTGTCGCACCAGTCACTGCGGAGGGCGGCTTTCATAAACAGTCGGCCTTCCGCACTGCCGTCGGGCAGACCCCGCACCATGAGCTTTAAACAATCTTCGGCGCCTTCCTCCTCGCCCCATTGGTGCATGAGAGGGGATTGCAGAAGATCTCGGCATTCGGCCCCCAAGACCAGCATGTCCTCACAGGGTATTTGCACTTTTACGGACATGCACACATTGTCATTGAATCCGGTCACCTTTATAAAAAACATCCGCTCATCGGCTGAATTGCTTAACTTTTCCAAAATCAGATTGTCCATACTGCCTCCGATACAATCTTGTATTGTTACCACTGTACCCCCATCCCGCCTTAAAGTCAAGAGGCCCGTGGATGCAAAGGCAGTTTGTGCGTCCTGCGGAAGATTGCGACAAAAAACAGGATTGCTTTTTTTAGCTTAATGGGGTATACTTTTGAAAGAAAAATACGGAAGTGTATCGAAGTGGTCATAACGGGGCTGACTCGAAATCAGTTTGAGGGAAACCTCAC
>CAYUHW010000179.1:0-4105 GCA_964444605.1 uncultured Christensenella sp.
GGGAATGGCGCAGTAGGTGCAAAACTGCACGCAGCCGTCCTGCACCTTTAAGGTGGCCCGGGTGCGGTCATCGGCTACGGCGGACAAAGTCTCAAACTCCCGCCGCTGAAAAGGGGGAAGGGTCTTGGTGTCCACAGGCCGTCCCAGCACGGCGTCCTCCGCAATCTCCACAATCCTCTGCCGCTGGGCAGTACCCAGCACCGCCGCCACCCCGGGAAGGGCCTCCACCTTGTCTCTGGCCACCTCGCTGTAACAGCCTACGGCCAGCACGGGGGCATGGGGGGAGAGAGCGTGGGCTCGGGCAATCATCTGCCGGGACTTTTTGTCCGCCGTCATGGTGACGGTGCAGGTGTTGACAATATATACATCCGCCGGGCTTTCAAAGGGCACCACCTCATGCCCCGCCTTTTGGAACAGCTCCTCCATGGCGGCGGTTTCGTAGTGGTTTACCTTACAGCCCAAGGTAAAAAATGCTGCTTTCATATTCCTTGCCTCTTCTATCCTTCCAGCGCAAAGAGAAGCTGTGCCAGCATGGCCATGCCGGCGGTTTCCGTCCTGAGAATTCTCGTGCCCAGGGACACGGACACCGCTCCCTTCTCTACGGCCAGCCTGACTTCCTCCTCCTCAAAGCCGCCTTCGGGGCCGATGAGCAGGGCGATGTTCTTTCCCGGATCCTTCCCGAGGGCCTGCTTTAAAGTCAAAGCATGCTCCCCTTCGTAGGCCAAAAGCACCAGATCATAGGCAGAAAAATCCAGCTTCCCCATATCTTCGGGCATGGTCACGGCGGGAATGCGCCCCCGTCCGCTTTGCTTGGCGGCGGCCTCGGCTACCTTTTCGTACCGCTGCCGCTTCTTTTCATATTCCTTCCCCGGCAGCGCCACGCACCGCCGGCTGACCACGGGCACCAGGGCAGAAAGTCCCAGCTCCGTGCATTTT
Source organism: uncultured Christensenella sp. (assembly GCA_964444605.1). GTDB lineage: Bacteria > Bacillota > Clostridia > Christensenellales > CAG-138 > RUG472. The sequence goes on from CAYUHW010000179.1 coordinate 937, forward strand.
TGCAGGATGACCTCCATCTTCCCCGTCTTGGGCAGACACTGAAAGAGGGTCACCCGATGGACGGGCTCGCTTTTGCAGGGCGTCCACGGCCCCGGGGTCAGCAGAGCCTGCTTCCCCGTAAGGGCGGCGATTTGGGCTTTGCACTCCATGCCCGCTCCGTCGCACAGGGTCACAATCTCCCCCGCCTTCATGCGCAGTACAAAGGCAAGGTGCTTATAGTCCTCCCCCTCAATGACGGGGGAAGTTTGGGATGCTACAAAGAACCGGCTCATTGGGGGTTTACACAGCGCAGGGCATACCAGCAGTCGGAGCAAAGGACTTCCTGCACTTCAAAGCCTGCGGCCTGCAAGCCCGCCTCCACTTCCTTCTCCCGATCGTCGATGATGCCGGAGACGATGAAGGTGCCTCCCGGAGCCACCACGGTTTTTGCATAGGGGCACAGGGCCAAGATAACGTCCGCCACAATGTTGGCGGCCACTACGGGATACTTTTTATAAATGGCCTTTTGCAAATCTTCATCCCCAATCAAATTGCCGATGCAAATATCATAAACCTCTTCCCCCAGCCCGTTCATGGCGGCGTTCTCCCGGGCGATGGTCTCGGCGATAGGATCGATGTCCACGGCCACAGCCTTTTTCGCCCCCAACAGCAGGGAAGCAATGGACAAAATCCCGCTGCCGCAGCCCATGTCCAGCATAGTGTCCCCGGGCTGCACCGTTTTTTCCAACAGCTCCAGGCACATTCTGGTGGTATGGTGGGCGCCGGAGCCGAAGGCCATGCCGGGATCCAGCTTTAAAATCACCCGCTCCGTGTCCGGTTGTGGCTCCCAGCTGGGCAGCACCAAGAGCCTGTCGCCAACGGACAGGGGTTTATAATACTTTTTCCAGTTGTTGGCCCAATCCTCTTCGTCCAGGGAATTCACCGTCACGGCCAAAGAGCCAAGGTCGATGCCCAAGTCCAAAGTCTTCAGCCGCTCCACGGCGGCCTTTGCCTCCTCCGCCAGATATTGATTCTCCGGGCAGTCTGCCACGTATCCCTTGACGCAGGGGGTGTCCGTGCCGATTTTGCTCATGTCCGCATAATCCCAGTACAAAACGCTCTCCCGCAGAAAAGCGGCGGCGGCGGTGCGGCTCTCTTCAATGGACAAGCCCGTAATGCCCACGCTGTCCAAAGCAGCGCAGACGGTGTCCAGTCCGGCATCGGTGGTATATACAGCAATTTCCAGCCATTTCATATTGCAAGCTCTCCTTGTTTCATAGACAAGGCATTATACCATATCCGTTTTTTTCTCACAAGGGCACAGGGGGAATCAGGGAGGAGATTTCGGCGAAAAACTACTGCTTTTTATGCCGCTTCCGTCAAAATCGAAGAAAATTTGTCAAAAAAAGAAAAAGATTTATACTTTCGCCTCATGGATGTTGCATTTTCCGGTTAAAATATTACAGGAAAGACGAAATCCCGGCGGATTTCCTGTTGCGTCCGACCGTCGGTCTATGCTATAATTCATCTGTATAGCTGGGTGGTTCCGCATTTTTTAGCGTGCACGGAATTACCGTGAATGGATAAGGGAGCGTAGGAACGGTATGAGACCCGCTGCGGTATTGGATATTGGCAGTTCAAAAGTGGTTTGTCTTTGCGGCAGCATGGGCGACGGAGACGGCATCGTAGTGCACGGAGCCGGTGTTTGCCCTTGCGAAGGCTTTCGGGACGGCGCCTTTTTGGATAAGCAGAGTCTGCACAACGCTGTGGTGGAGGCTTTGCAGAAGACGGAGCAGGAAAGCCGCATCCGCATTCGGGATGTTGCTTTGACCGTGCCCGCCTCTTTCTCCGACTTGATTCTCACCGATGCCACCATGTCTTTGGGCGGAAAGAGAAAGGTGGAGGCGGCGGATATCGACCGTCTCATCGCCCTGTCTCTGGACGAGTGTAAGAAAAAACCGGGGTACACCCTCATGCACAGCACCCCCGTGTTCTTTATGGTGGACGGGATAGCCTCCACGGAAGTACCCGAGGGCATTACCACCGACGAGGTGTCCGCCCTCATCTCCCATATGTTCGTGCAGGAGGAGTTCGTCCGCACGGTGCAGGAGTCTCTGGACGATATGGGCGTGGAAATCAGCATGTGCATCAGCTCTCAGCTGGGGGAGTCCATTATGCTCATCCCCGAAAAGGAGCGGGTGCGCCCGGCGGTGCTCATTGACGTAGGGTATCACCAGACGGAGATCTCCGTGGTGGAAAACACCGCCCTGACCGCCATCAGCACCCTGCCTGTGGGCGGATACCAGTTCGCCAGCGATTTGTCCTTTGGGCTGGATGTACCTTTGGAAGCGGCAGAGCAGGCCAAAAGGCGGTATGTGTTCTCCTTGGACGTGCAGGACAAGGACGAGATTCTGCGCACGGCGGCGGGAAGCAAGAAGGTATCCCGTTCCGCCATCTCCTACATTGTGGAAGCCCGAGCCACGGAGCTGGCCAAGATGCTTCGGCGGGAGATGGAGCGCATAGGGGTAAACCTGGACGCCCGTCCTTCGGTCTATGTGTCCGGCGGCGGACTGCTCATGATGCGGGGAGGGCTGGACTTTTTGCGCAAGGCTTTGAATTTGCCCCTTAAGCGGGACATGCCCTGGACGCCACGTCTGTCCTCGCCCAACTACTGCAGTGCCTTCGGAGCGCTGGACTTTGTTCTTCGGGCCAACAAGCCCCAGGAAGATACGGCTGTCAGCAGCAGTGAAGAGAAGTTCGATTCACTGTTTCAGAAAATAAAAGACTTCTTCACCAAATAACTAAGGGGGATTTACAATGTTCGATCAGAATTTTCAGGGCGCATCCTTCGCTCAGATTAAAGTCGTAGGCGTGGGCGGCGCAGGCTGCAATGCGGTGAACCGCATGGTGCAGTACGGCCTTCAGGGCGTGGAATTCATCGCCGTCAATACGGATAAGCAGGCGCTGGCTCTCAATAAGGGTGACGTAAAGGTACAAATCGGCGAAAAGCTCACCAAGGGTCTGGGCGCAGGCGCCGATCCCGAAATCGGCCGCAAAGCCGCCGATGAAAGCCGGGACGCCATCATTGAGTGCCTGCAGGGCGCAGACATGGTCTTCGTCACCTGCGGCATGGGCGGCGGCACCGGCACGGGCGCAGCTCCCGTGGTAGCCCAGTGCGCCAAGGAAATGG
>CAYUHW010000180.1:0-4093 GCA_964444605.1 uncultured Christensenella sp.
TGCCACCCTGGGGGCGGTGTTCTGCGCCATCCTCCTGTATGTGGCCCTGGTGCTTTATACCCGCATGTTCACCAGAGAGGAACTGCGCTATATCCCCGGCGGCGGGCGGCTTATTCGCCTCATGGACAAATTGTCCCGCCAAAAAGCCCCGTCTTCTCAATCCTAAGGGAGGTTTTCCATGCCCACATTGACCATTGCCCCCTTGTCCACCCCTGAGACCATGAGCCGTGCCGTATGGCAAGCCGTGGAGGGGGCGGACAGGCTGTATTTGCAGACCAAGCTCCACCCCAGTGCCAAGCCCGTGCTGGAGGCGGGGCTTTCCTGCATTTCCATGGACGATCTGTATGCGTCCGTGGAGGATTACGATGCTTTGAACCGCGCCGTCGCCCAAAGGCTTACGGAGGGAGACGGCGGAATCTACGCCGTTATGGGCGGAGGCTGCGGAGCGCAGCTTCCCTATATCCGGGAGGCTTGCAAGGAGAAGGGCTGGGAGCTGGTGCTTTTGCCCGGGGTCTCCTATGCCCAGGCCGCCTTCCCTCAGGGGGAGGAAGGGGTCTATGTCCACTGCAACAGCTTGCCCGGGCGGCCGGATACCAACCTGCCTTTGTACATCGACGAGGTGGACAACCGCTTGCTGGCGGGGGGACTGAAAAACTATCTGCAGGACTACTATCCCGACGGCCATCTTGTAACCTTGGCCGTTCAGACCCCTCAGGGCGGGTATAGAAAGACCGCTCTGCCCCTGTATGCCTTAGACCGGCAGGAGGGATTCTTCTCCTCCACCGTGGTGATGGTGCCTCCCGTAGCCTTTGCTCAAAAGGAGCGCTACGGGTATGAGGATCTTTTGAATGTGCTCCGCCGTCTGCGGGCGCCGGGAGGCTGTCCTTGGGACAGGGAGCAGACCCACGAGAGTTTGAAGCTCTCCATGCGGGAGGAATGCCATGAGTTTATGGCCGCCGTAGAGGAGGGAGACATAGACCACATGACGGAGGAGCTGGGGGACATTTTGATGCTGGTGCTGTTCCACTGCGTCATGGGAGAGGAGACCGGGGACTTTACGGACATGGACGTGACCGACGGCATTGTCAAAAAGATGGTCTATCGGCATCCCCACGTTTTCGGCCACGAAAAGGCAGACACGGCGGAGAAGGTACTGCAGAACTGGGACGCTTTGAAGAAGGCGGAGAAAGGACAGGGCACGGTGACGGAGACCCTGACGGACGTGCCCAGGAGCTTCCCTGCTTTGATGCGGGCCCAGAAGGTGCAGGCAAGAGCCCGAAAGGTCGGCTTTGACTATGCAGAAGCCAAGGATGCTTTCTATAAGATTCCAGAGGAGACCCAAGAGCTTTTTGAGGCCGTAAAGACGGGAAAACAGGTGGAGAAGGAAATGGGAGATCTATTCTTCGCCTGCGTCAATGTTTGCCGGCTTTTGGGGCTGGACTGCGAGGAAACGGTGCAGGGGGCAACGGAAAAATTTATCCGCCGCTTCGGGAAAATGGAGGCCCTGGCACAGGAAAAAGGACTGAAGCTGGAAGGCCTTTCTCTTGAAGAACAGGATAAATTGTGGGAGAAAGCAAAAGCTTTGGAGAAAATCTGAAAAATAAAGAAAAAAGGCTTGCTTTTACCTTCGGAGACTGGTAAAATAAATTCCGTTCGCAAAACGAAGAAAATATTTTAATCTGGAGGAAACTCATGAATAAAGCTGAATTGATCGTTGCCGTCGCCGAAAAGACCGCTCTGCCCCGCAAGGACGTAGACAAGGTTGTAAACACCATGCTGGACACCATTATGGAGACCCTGCGTGACAATGATAAGGTATCTCTGGTGGGCTTTGGCTCCTTCGAAGCCAAGGAACGTCCTGCCCGCAAGGGTCACAACCCCATGACCGGCGAAGTCATCGACATCCAGGCTTCCAGAGCCCCCTCTTTCAAGGCCGGCAAGTCCCTGAAGGAGATTTTGAACTAAGGAGCCTCCTTTATTCACAAGGCATATACAAAAGAACCTTCCTGCGGGGAGGTTCTTTTTTGTGGGAAAAGGGAAGGCTTTTAAGCCCCTTCTCGGCGCAGGGTGAAGGTGACGGTGAAAAAGCCGTCTCCCGTATCTGCGGAAGAAAAGGAGAAGACCCAGCCCTTGGCGGAGTCGGAATAGGTTTTTTCCTTTTCCAAACAGCGGCTCAGCCGCTCCAGCCCCCGGTTCTGCTGGCTCTTGGTCAAGGGGACGGCGGGCACCATGGCCTCAATCAGGGCACTGTAAAGTCCCTTGATGGCTTCGGCGTCCTTTGCCTTGGCTTTTTGCAGGGCGGCATAGCCAAGCTGCCCCTCATAGGGGGAGATGTCTCCCAAAGTCTCCATCGTGCAGGTTAGAAGCACGGGCATCCCATCTGCTTCTGTTACGGTGAGGGTGCAGGAAAAGCTTCCTTGCCCTTTGGAAACGGTTTCTCCGTCCCAAATAAAGCCCCTGATTTCCAGATAATTTTCTATGGCCTGGGTGGTAAAGGGCACTTCAATGGGAGAGGTATCGGAGGAGGAAGTTTTAACCTGCTCCGAGGAATCCTCCGTAAGCGCCAGCACCACAAAAAGCAGACATAACAAAAGAGGAACCAGGTATTTGAGCCCCTTGCGGAGGACATTCCCGATTCCCGTATGCATATCAGTCAATATCCGGTACGACGGTTTCCACCGGCTCGTCCAGAATATAGGGGTTTTTAAAGTAATTGCGCATGAGCTTAAAGGCGGAGGCGTAGTAAAATCCGTCGCAGATGCGCTCGTCGGTGACTACGGTGTAATCCACATACTTCCGCTCGGCTACGGTGCCGTCCTTGCGCAGTTCATACTGCTTGCGCTTGGCGCCGAAGGCCACAAAGATGGGAATGTTGCCGAAGTCGTAAAGATGGTGGTAAATGGGCGGAATGCCCAAGGACCCCATGGAGGTAATGAAGAAGGAGGCGTGGAAGGGGCTCAGTTTGGTGAGCTTTCTGGGCAGAAGGCCGAAGTAGTCCAAAAACTTCAAAAACCACACCACGAACTTCAAAAACACACCGGGGATGGCGCTGATGAACTTAGCAAGGGTGTCAAAGCCGCTGTCCAGATCCTCAGACTCCTTGTTGGCCATGACCACTTCGTTCATCTTTCTGTACACCTCATCGGCGGTGTCTCTGGCGGTCAGGTACGCCTTGACGCAGGTGTCGGGAGCGTCGCTGGTCATTTGCTTCTTGACGGTGAGGGACACCTCAATATGCTCGTCCCGGGCGTACACATGCTGCCCGGACAAAAAGCGGTTGATAGCGGGGCGCTGGGAGACGGCGCGGACATAGGCGGCAATGATGACGTGCATAATGCCGAAGCCCGTCAGTCCTTCCTTGCGCTTTTTGCGGATGTATTTTTCAATCTCCGTGATTTCGATGGCATCCTTGAAGTAGTTGCTGGCGGCAGCCCGGTTGGGCATGATGTAGGGAGATACCTGGGCCATAGGCGGCAGGGTGCGTACAAGACGCCCATCGTTGCGGTCTCCCAAACGGCGTTTTCTCTTTGTTTCTTCCATTAGATTCCTCGATTGGTTGGTATTCATTTAGTATACCAGAAAAATGAGGAAATGCAATGAAAAATACGCCAAGATGTGGTATACTGACAAAAAAGACGAGATTAACAGCAGCATTTTGTGCGGAAATGAGGAAATAGATGATGCAGATACTGGCTCCGGCAGGCAATCGGGACTCTCTGGAGGCCGCCGTCAGAAGCGGCGCCGACGCCGTTTATCTGGGAGTGGGTGCCTTCAACGCCCGCCGCAACGCCCAGAACTTCGGCGACGGAGGGCTGAAGGAGGCCGTGGCCTATTGCCATGGGCGGGGGGTGCAGGTTCATGTCACCTTGAACACCCTTATTCGGGATGAGGAGCGGGAAGATTTTATCTGTGCGGCAGAGGAGGTAGCCCAGGCGGGGGCCGACGCCGTCATCGTCCAGGACATGGGGGCGGCCCTGTATCTAAAGGCAATCTGCCCTCAGCTTCCTTTGTCCGCTTCCACCCAGATGGCCATTCACAACGCCGCCGGGGCAAAGCGCATGGAGGAGCTGGGCTTTTTTCAGGCGGTGCTGGC
>CAYUHW010000181.1:0-4075 GCA_964444605.1 uncultured Christensenella sp.
CCCCCCCTTTGCATTTTTCCCCTGTATGCTATAATGGAAAAAACAACCTTCGGAGGCACACATGAAAGCCATCAACATGCACAGCGACACCCTGATGGGTGCCTTTTACCTGAGTCCCCGGCTGGATCTGGTGCAATGCCCCCGTCTGCAGGTGGATTTTCAGCGCATGCGGCAGGGAGATATGGACGTAAACTTCTTTGCCATCTTTCTTCCCCCTGCGGAACGGCTCCGCCAACACACCCCGCCCATGGACTACGAGGGCTATATTGCCCTGCTGTACAAGGCCTATACCGACAATATGGAAGCCCACGCCTCTTGGATTCGCCCTGCCTGCACCGCCGCAGACATCGAAAAGAACCGGGCGGAGGGGCTTTTGTCCGCCGTTTTGACCATGGAGGACGGCGCCGCCGTCTATGGGCGCATGGAGAATTTGAAGCGCTTTTATGACATGGGCGTCCGTGCGTTGAGCCTGACCTGGAACTTTGAAAACTGCTTCGGCTTCCCCAACAGCCCCGATCCCGCCAAAATGGCGCTGGGGCTCAAGCCCTTCGGCAAGGAGGCTGTCCTTTATATGCAGGAGCTGGGCATGCTGGTAGACGTGTCTCACCTAAGCGACGGAGGCTTTTATGATGCGGCCGCCCTGTGCAAAAAGCCTTTTGTGGCCACCCACTCCAACTGCCGTGCTCTGTCTCCCCACCCCCGCAACCTGACGGATGACATGCTCCGCCTGTTGGCCGACTGCGGCGGGGTCTCGGGACTGAACTTCTACGGCTGCTTCCTCAACGAAAATCCTCAGGACAGTACCTCCCGCATAGAGGACATCGTCCGCCACGCAAAGCACATGGTCAAGGTGGCAGGGGAAGACGTTGCGGCCATCGGCACGGACTTTGACGGCATGAGCGGGGAGCAGGAGATTATAGACTGCGCCCATATGCCCCTGCTGGAGGACGCCCTCTTAAAGGCCGGATTTACCTCCCGTCAGGTGGAAAAGCTCTTCTCTGCCAACGTCATGCGGGTTTTGAAGGACACCCTGTAATCCAAAAAGAATACAAACAAGCCGCAGAATCCTGCGGCTTGTTTTCATATCTGCTTTTTATCTTGGGATAAAGTGGGTGAACACATGCTCCTCCCGCTCCGGCAGACCGAACTGCTCCTTTCCAAGCTGAATGCTCCGCATAAGGAAGACCATGTTCCGAGCCAGCACCCGCATGGTCTGCAGTCCCTCTCCGTCCCTTTGGGCGTCTCCGGGCACCAGGCCGTGAATGCTGTTCCAATACTGGCTGGAGACCACGGGCATGCCGGAGATGGTGAAGTATTTGTTCAGTTCGTCGAAGGTGGACGAACACCCGCCTCGCCGGGCACAGGCTACGGAAGCCCCCACCTTCATGGTTTTGTCAAAGGAGGTGCTGTAAAAAAGCCTGTCCAGACAGCTAACCAGGGTGCCGTTGGCGGAAGCATAGTACACGGGGCTGGCCGCCACCAAGCCGTCCGCTTCCTTAAATTTTTCAGCCAGCACGTTGACCTCGTCCTCAAAGACGCAGTGGCCCAGTTCCCCGCAGCGGTTGCAGGCTATACAGCCCCGCAGATTCTTATTGCCCACGGTGACGGTTTCCGCCTCCACCCCGTATTGAGCGAAAACGGCTTCCATCTCCCTTAAGGCGGCGGCGGTGTTGCCGTTTTTTCTGGGACTGCCGTTGAGCATCAGTACCTTCAAAGTTTTCATGCTTTTACCCCTTTTGCTTTTTGCTTTCAGTATACCACACCGCCCTAAAGCGTGCAAAGGGAAAGAGCCCTTTGGCCCTTTCCCTCCGCGGCATTATTTTTCCGTAGTGAAGGTGTACACGCCGCTGACGTAGCGGGCTCCGTTTACCCGTCCTACCACGAAGAAGTAGTAGGTGGTGCCGGGATTTAAGGTGATGCCCGCATCCCCCTGCAGATTCAACAGCATGACCCTGTCCTTTACACCGCCGTCCACGGTGCTGGTCAGGCTCCAGCCTCTGCAGTCCGGCTCCGTGCCCAAAAAGAACTGCACCTTTTCAAAATGGTAGTTCCCCTCTCCCAAAGCGGAGTAGTATAGAGTGGCGTTGCTGCGGGTGATGTTGTTGACGCCGCAGAGCATCTGGAGGCTGTTGTCCGTGGAGGAGAAGCTGGCCGCCCCTACGGGCATGCTGAAAGCCGCTCCGCCTGAGGCGCAGAAGTACTGGCGGGGGCTGGTAGAGGCAAAGCCGTAGAAGTACACCACAAACTCGTAGGCATAGGTCTCGGTGGCGTTGATGTTCAGCCCCATGTCCCGGTAGAGGTTGAAGCTCTCATAGAGCATGCCGTCATAGCAGCTCATGTTCCGGGTGACCTCCTTAAGAAGGGTGCCGTAGCTGTCATAGACCCGGCAGCCTACCCCCAGCACCTCGGTGCGGCGGTTGTTGTCGATGGAGGCGGTGAGAATGCAGGTGTTCTCCCCAAAGCTGGGGTCGTTGAAGTAGAAGTCGAAGGTGGGGATTTTGCTGCCGGCAGGAAGGGTTTCGCCGGGATCCCAGGTGTAATAGAGCAAATCTTTATCGTAGATACTGGCCGTAGCCCCTACCCAAGCGGTGTAATAATCCCTCCACCAGCTGTTCTGCTGGAGGATGGTCACTTCATTCCCCAAACGCTCCTTGACCAGCGCCACATGGGTGTGGTCGGCGGTGAGGATGATGTCCCCCACCTTGGGGTCATTGGTCAGGCGGAAAGTGCCGCTGTCGGCCTTGGGGCCGGAGACGGTAAACCATATGTCCAGGCCGAAAATCTGCTTATAGAACCGCCGTACCAAGGCGTTGCAGACGTAGTAATCGTCATCGTTGTAGGGGCCGGCGTCCCCTCTGTACTCGTCGTATATCGTCTCGCCGTACAGGGTGACGGAATCCACGGCGCAGGGACCGCCGGAAATGGAAACGCCGTAGCCTCCCTCCATGTCTGCAGAAGTTTCTGCGGGCAGAAGCAGTGCGCCGCCGAGAACCGTGGCCATAACCAGCAGGGCAAAGAGTCGAGTGAAGATGCGTTTCATTTTGTGTTCCTCCGTTGTTTGGTATGCTTACAGTGTACCGTCCCAGTTTGCAAATTTGTTTTTCAAAGGGGGTTCGGGGAAATTTTTTCGGATTATTTTAAAAAGTTTTTTCGGAGGAAGCGGGGGCGGGGGCGGCGGAACGGCGGAGCCGTTCTCTTTGGGGCAGAGCCCCAAAGGGCTGCCTGCGGCTGCCCGCCGCCCCCGCCTCCCTTGCATCGGTTTTTGAATTTAAAAGGGGGGAAAATGCAAAAAGTTTTTGCTTTGGAGCGGAATTTATAGTATACTGATAGACAGAGAAATAAGGCGGGACAGGCGAAAGCCTTTTTATGCCTTTGAACAGGAAGGGAGGGCGCAGCGGCCTTGGAAACCAACTATGCAATTGAGATGCTGGGCATCACAAAGAAGTTCCCGGGTATCATCGCCAACGACAACATCACTCTGCAGCTAAAGCGGGGAGAGATTCATGCTCTGCTGGGAGAAAACGGCGCAGGAAAATCCACCCTCATGTCCGTACTCTTCGGCCTTTATCAGCCGGAGGAGGGTGTCATCAAGAAGGACGGACAGGTTGTTTCCATCAAGGATCCCAACGATGCCAACGCACTGGGCATCGGCATGGTGCACCAGCACTTTAAGCTGGTGGAGTGCTTTACGGTGCTGGACAACATCATCATGGGTGTGGAACCCACCAAGCTGGGCTTTTTGCAGAAGGATGCGGCCCGCAAAAAGGTGCTGGCTCTGTCCCAAAAGTACGGCCTGCAGGTAGACCCCGATGCCCGCATCGAGGACATTACCGTGGGCATGCAGCAGCGCACGGAAATTCTCAAAATGCTCTATCGGGACAACGACATCCTTATCTTTGACGAGCCCACCGCCGTGCTGACCCCTCAGGAGATTGACGAGCTCATGGACATCATGCGCTCTTTGAAGGCCGAGGGCAAGAGCATTCTGTTCATTTCCCACAAGCTCAAGGAGATTATGGCCGTGGCCGACCGCTGTACGGTTTTGCGCAAGGGCAAGTACATCGGCACCGTGGAC
>CAYUHW010000182.1:0-4070 GCA_964444605.1 uncultured Christensenella sp.
GTCATGGGGTGTTCTCCTTTTTACAAGTCGAATATAAAATCGTATCCCTATTATACTATCGAAAATTCGCTTTGTCTATCGTAAAACGGATGAAATATGGAAAATAGAGCAGAAAATCAAAAGAATAATCGAATTTACAATAACGGCTTTCGCACTGCTTCTGGTATGATGGATACATCCGCAACGGAGATTTCGGATGAAAAGGGAGGAAACAAGATGAAAAAAGAAAAAGACCCCAGCGGCCTGAAATTTAAGGATTATTTCGGCACAACCATTCTGTCGGTGACGGACGCCGTAGGTGCCTGTGTTATGACGTCTTTGTTCATGATGTACTTGACGGACTATGCCGGCATCGGCAAGTGGGGAGCCATTCTGGGCACCACTTTGCTGCTGGTTGCCCGGCTCTTTGATGCGGTCAACGACCCTCTGGAAGGGTGGATTATGGACAGAGCCAAGGTGGGCAAGCACGGCAAGTACCGTCCCTTCCTGCTGCTGAGCATTCTGCTGACCTCTGTAGGCCTTATCGGACTGTTCTTCCTGCCCGACGGCCTTGCAGACAGCCCCGCTGTCATCTGCATCTGGGTCATCGGCTTCTATCTGCTCTATGATATCGGCACTTCCTTTTATGCCCCCAACCCCCTGTACCGCACCATGACCCTGGACCCTAACGCCCGGGGCAAGCTCCTTATCGGCCCTCGCATGACCAGTATGGTGGTGGGCATGATCGGCGCCGCTTTGATTACCATTATCAACGGGGTCAACAGTGTCTTCCAGAATATGCACACCTCCTTTGGTATCACCATTACCGTGCTGACCGTTGTAGGAGCGCTTATCTCCATACTGGGTCTTGCCATGGTAAAGGAACGTTACCATACTGAGCGGGACGAGGAGGATGCCGTCAAGCTGACGGACATTTTCGGTCTGCTGAAGGAAAATGATGCCCTGCGGGTGCGGCTGCTGGATCAGCTTTTCTCCGGCTTTATCTGGACCTTCCTCTTTGCCACCTGCACCTATTATATAAAGTGGGCATACTGCACGGACTTGTCCACAGGCATTGTGGACACGGAGAAATTCGGCATTATGACCTTAATTTCCTCCATGATGATGTTCCTTCCCTTGATTGTAGGCACCGTTATTGCAGGGCCGCTCATGAAGAAGGCGGGATCTCCCATTAAGCTGCACAAGCTGCTCATCGGCCTGCAGGGCGTCTCCTGCCTGCTGCTGTTTGTACTGGAGGTGCTGGGTGTGCTGTCTTTGTCCCCCATACCCTTCTTTATCTGCATGTTCATCGTGGCCACGGCGCTGGGTGCGGACTTTATCCCCGGTTCCACCCTTAACATGGAGTGCATGGACTATGAGATTTACCGCAACGGCAAGGATCGCAGTGCTCTGTGCAACGCATGCAACAAGTTCTTGGATAAGGGGCAGAACGCCATCTCCGCCGCCATGGTCGGCGCCATTCTGGTAGCCATCGGCTACGAAGTGGACTCCGTTACCGATGCTTTCTTGGGCGAGCTTACGGCAATCCCCACCATGCTTACTTGGTTTGTGGTGGTTATGGGGCTGGTTCCCGGCATTCTGGGCATGGTGTCCTGGCTGATTCTGCGCAAATATCCGGTGACGGACGAGATTCGGGCGGATATGAATAAAAAGCTGAACAAGTAAGACTGCCTTCTGCATTTATGAACGAAAACGGGGCGGCGACAGAGGCCGCTGCCCTTGCTGTATTTTTTCCCGGCTAACGGGGGCTTTCCCAACGATGGAAAAACTGCTATAATAAACAAATCGAAAAAGATAAGGAATGAGGTCAAAATGGGCGGATTTAAGCTATCTGTCCGAGAAAAGGAGTCTTTTATACCTTTGACCATTCGAAGGGGCTTTGTTTTTGAGGGGCAAGATGCAAAAGGCTTCCATGACCGCTAAGGCCATGGGCATTTACACCCTGGAACTCAACGGCAAGCGGGTGGAGGATGCCTATTGGGTACGCCCGCAAGATGCCTGCTTCGGCTGGCTTCGTGAGGAAAAGACCGGGTACCGCAAGGGGTATGCAATAGGGGGCGTGCATACGTTCTCCTGTAAGATATAAAGCTGATTATTAAAAGGAGCAAGAAAGATGGAACTGCAGCAATATGAAAAAGAGCATCTGGAAAAACTGAGAGCCCTGCTTCCCGAGTGCACGGTTCTGCTGAAATCCGACGGCAGTTTTCCTCTCCCTGTAGCCGGAAAGCTGGCATTGTACGGCAACGGCGCCCGCCACACCCTTAAGGGGGGCACGGGCTCCGGAGAGGTAAACTCCCGCTATTTTGTCACCGTGGAGGAGGGGCTGCGGCAGGCGGGCTTTGAAATTACCACCGATAGCTGGCTGAACGGTTACGATGCCGTGTGTGCGGAGGCCAAGAAGCAATTTCTCAAGGACATCAAGGCTCGTGCTCGGGAGAAGCACACCAACGTCATCATCGAGGGCATGGGAGCGGTTATGCCTGAGCCGGAGTATGATTTGCCCTTGGACGGAGACGGGGACACGGCGGTGTATGTATTGAGCCGCATTTGCGGAGAAGGGAACGACCGCACCCACAGCCCGGGGGATATTTTGCTGACCAAAACCGAGGAGCGGCAGATTCTCGCCCTGCAAAAGCAGTATAAACGGTTTATGCTGGTGCTCAACGTAGGCGGTCCCGTAGACTTGACCCCTGTTTTAGGTGTAGGCAACATTTTGATTCTCTCCCAGCTGGGGGTGGATACGGGTGCGGTGCTGGGAGATTTGCTTCTCGGCAAGGCCTATCCTTCGGGAAAGCTGTCCACCACTTGGGCGGCCGCAGATGACTATGCTCCCATAGGCGACTTCGGCAATCTGACGGATACCCGCTACAAAGAGGGCGTGTATGTAGGCTACCGCTATTTTGACAGCGTAGGGAAGAGGGCCATGTTCCCCTTCGGCTTTGGCCTTGGGTACACGGAGTTTGCAGTATCTCCTGCGGATGTGCGTGCTGAGGGAGAGACTCTTTTTGTCCGTGCCCATGTGAAGAACACGGGCAAGCACCCCGGCAAAGAGGTGGTGCAGCTGTATGTCAGCGTGCCTCAGGGGAAGCTGGATCAGCCTTACCAAACGCTGGCGGCCTTTAAAAAGACGGCGGAGCTTTTGCCCGGAGAGGAGCAGGAGGTTCTTTTGACCTGCAGGCTCTCGGAGTTAGCCTCCTTTGATTCGGACGCCGCCGCCTACATTCTGGAGTCGGGAGACTATATTTTGCGTCTGGGCAACGGCAGTACGGACACTGTCCCCTGCGCCGCAGTGAAGCTGGAGAAGACGGTCATAGTCAAGCAGGTGCGGCATATTGGCGGCACGGCGGACTTTGAGGACTGGAAGCCGGAGGCAGTGCGGCAGGATCCCCTTCCCGATGGACTTCCCGTTCTTGTCATTGCTCCTGAAGCTATTTGCACCGAGACCGTTTCGTATGATCAACAGGAGGAGATTGACCCCTGCACAGAGACCTTCACCGAAGAGGAACTGGCCTATATGAACATTGGCGCCTTTGACCCCAAGGGCGGCATTCTCAGCGTTATCGGCAACGCCAGCAAAAACGTAGCCGGGGCCGCAGGAGAAAGCACGGGCATGCTGCAGAACAAGGGCGTTGCCCCTCTGGTTATGGCAGACGGCCCGGCGGGTCTGCGCCTGAGCCGGGACTACGCTGTGGACGACAAGGGCATTCATCCTTTGGGGCAGACCATGCCATCCACCGTTCTGGACTTTTTGCCCAAGCCCATTGTCAAAATTATGGAGCTCACCACCCCAAAGCCCAAGAAGGGGGCAAAGATTCACCACCAGTATACCACGGCTATACCCATCGGCACCGCCATGGCTCAGAGCTGGAACCGGGAGCTGGCCTTTGCCTGCGGAGATATTGTGGGCGCGGAGATGGAGCGCTTTGGGGTTCACCTGTGGCTGGCGCCCGCTTTGAACATCCATCGGAGCATTCGCTGCGGGCGGAATTTTGAGTATTATGCCGAGGATCCCCTTCTTAGCGGAATCCTTGCGGCAGAAGTCACCAAAGGGGTGCAGAAGCACCCGGGAC
>CAYUHW010000183.1:0-4062 GCA_964444605.1 uncultured Christensenella sp.
CTTATTGGGTAAGGGGCGCTGTCTGAGCCATAGCGAGGACTGAGGGGATAAGCAAATAAAAGGGACGCAAAGCGTCCCTCACGCGGCCTGCCTGAAAGGCAGATTTCACCCGCACGCAGGCGGATTTCGCCGGCTTTAGCCTTCCTCCAGCCACTCTGTCAGCATGGGCTCCAGGGCCTGCAGATCCCGGGCGATGGCAAAAGCTCCTGCCTCCGTCAGTTCCTCCTCCGTGCCGAAGCCGTACAGCACCCCCACACAGGGCAGTCCCGCCGCCTTGGCGCCCAGCACATCGTGGGAGCGGTCGCCTACCATCAGGGTGGCGTCCCTGTCCAGCCTGTAGTGCTCCATGCAGTAGAGAATGACCTCGTCCTTCATGGTGCGGGTGTCGTTGAGAAGACTCCCCACCACCCCTTCGAAGTAGGGCAGAAGATTAAAGCGTTCCAAAATTTTCAGGCTGCTGGGCTCAGGCTTGGAGGTGGCCACAAAGAGCCGCGCCCCCTTTTCCTTCAGGCTTTTCAGCACCTTTTCAATGCCCTCGTAGGGGCGGTTTTCCAAAATCCCCTGCCGGGCGTAGTATTCCCGATAGTACCCCAGGGCCTGTACCGCCTGCTCCCGGGTCAAAGACCACTTCTCCATAAAGGCTTCAATAAGGGGCGGGCCGATGAAGCACAGCAGTTCCTCACGGCTCCACTGAGGCAGACCCATGGCCTTTTGGGCATAGAGACAGCCGTTGGTAATGCCCACGCTGTTGTCCGTCAGGGTGCCGTCCAAATCAAAAAGTATGGCTTTAGGCTTCATGGAGACCTCCTTTCTCCAGCATGCAGGCTCTGGCTTTATGGGCGATGGCGGCGGTGTCCATGTCCTTAAGCGTCTCGTAGGGAATGGTTTCCAGTATGCGCATGGTCACCTTGGTGGGGCGGCGGAAGAAGAAGCGGCGGCGGATGTTTTCCGTGCCCTCCACCGTAGCTACCACCACGGGCACCTTGGCCCACAGGGCGCACTTAAAGGCGCCGGGCTTAAAGCTGCCCAGCAGTCCCGTCTTGGAGCGGGTGCCCTCGGGGTATACCCCCATGGCCTCCCCCTGCGACAGGCGGCAGGCGGTATCCTTCATAAGCCCCATGGCCTGACGGGCACTGCCCCTGTCCAAGGAGGGACAGCCCATGCCCAGTATCAAAGGCCCGCCTACGGGAATGGCGATGTTCTCCTTTTTGGTAATGAACACCAGCCCCTTTTTTTGCAGGGCGTGCATGCCGATCATGGGGTCAAACATGCTTCTGTGGTTGCACACCAGAAGAAAACCTCCTTTTTGGGGGAGCTTTTCTTCTCCCTCCAGGGTGTAGCGGACGCCGCCCAGGGCAAGAAAGGTGCCGATGGAGGGCATTATGAGCTTTTTGTAAAAGCCGAAGTCGTTCTTTGAAGGTTCGTTTTTGTTGACAAAGAGACTGGCAATGACCAGTACCAAAATATGCAGAAGGAGAAGCCCGAACAGCACACCCAAAAACAGCAGGGCGGCGGTCCAGAGCTTAATGCCCCGTATGCACACAAAGCCGAGAACGGCGGCGCACAGAGCCAGCAGCAGATAGACATAAAAGAGCATATACGTTTCCTCGCCTAAAAATATCCTGAGCCTAAGTATAGCACGATTTTTCCCTTTGGACATGGGGGAAGGAGGCAAATCTACAGCTTTTTCCATTCTTTTCACACTGGGTTTGCAATCGAAGGAAAAACTTTTCTTCTAGGTGGTGGATTTTTTTCAAAGACCTGATACAATATACTTACGAAGGAAAGGTTGCTTTAAAAGCGAACCCAAGAAAGAACAGGAAACAGTATGCAGGACAAGAACAACAAACCCAACACCCCTCAGGAACCTGCTCCCAAGCGGAAGCTCCCCCCTTATGCGTGGATTGCCATTGTGCTGGCGGCAGGGCTCCTTATCTATATGTGGGCTACCTCCGACGTGCCCTCCCTCTTTGGAGGCGGGGAAGAAGAGGTTACTTATGATACCTTTTTGACCCAACTGGAAGCAGGGGAGATAGACAGCGTGGAGATTCAGTCCTCCGCTCTTTACTATACCCTTAAGGCAAAGCCTGCGGAGGAGACGGCAACGCCTCAGCCTACGGCCACCCCTGTTCCGCAGGAGGCGGGGCGGATTTTCGCCTTTAGAACCATGGGGGAGAGCGGCTACTCCTACGGCAGCCAACCCCTTCTCGGAAGCGGCAAGATTGAGCAGCAGCAGGTATACTTTACCTATCTTGTAGGGGACGAGGAGCTGGTGGACCGTCTCCATGCCGCCGGGGTCACCTTTAAGGCGGTCACCGACGATGGCACCTGGACCATGATCTTCTGGCTCATCGTGCAGGTGGTGCTGCCCGTGGTGTTTATGATTTGGATTTTCCGCAGCGTCAGCAAGCGCATGGGGAAGATGGGCGGCAACGGCAGCCTTATGGGCAACATGGGCAAGTCCAACGCCCGCAGTGTGGACGGAGGCTCCATCTCCACCACCTTTAAGGACGTGGCGGGGCAGGAGGAAGCCAAGGAATCCCTGCAGGAGATTGTGGACTATCTCCATGACCCCAAAAAGTATGCGGAAGTGGGCGCCAAAATGCCTCGGGGCGCTCTGCTTTACGGCCCTCCGGGCACGGGCAAAACTTTGCTTGCAAGAGCCGTAGCCGGGGAGGCGGGAGTGCCTTTCCTCTCCATCAGCGGCCCTGAGTTCGTGGAGCTGTTCGTGGGCCTGGGCGCATCCAAGGTCAGAGACCTGTTTAAGGAAGCAAGGCAGAAGGCTCCCTGCATCGTCTTCATTGACGAAATCGATGCCGTGGCCAAAAAGCGGGACAACTTCGGCGGCAACGAGGAGCGGGAGCAGACCTTGAACCAGCTTCTTTCGGAAATGGACGGCTTTGAAGAAAACAGCGGCGTCATCGTCCTGGCTTCCACCAACCGCCCCGAATCCCTGGACAAGGCCCTTTTGCGGCCCGGACGCTTTGACAGAAGAGTGCCCGTGGAGCTCCCCGACCAGGCCGGGCGGGAAGCCATTTTGAAGATTCATACCGCCAGGGTAAAGACCTCCGGCGCCATCGATTTGGCGGCCATTGCCAGAATCACCCCCGGCGCTTCCGGTGCGGATTTAGCCAACGTGGTCAATGAGGCGGCTCTGTGCGCTGTGCGCAACGGGCGGCGAACGGTCATCCAGCAGGATTTGGAAGACAGCGTGGACGTGGCTCTGGCGGGAAAACAGCGCAAGAGCATGGTCATCTCCCAGAAGGAGAAGCAGATCATCGCCTACCACGAGGTGGGGCACGCCATTGCGTCCGCCTGCCAAAAGGGAAGCACCCCCGTGCACAAGATTACCATTATTCCCCGCACCAGCGGCGCCTTGGGCTTTACCGCCTATGCCGACGAGGACGAGCACTTTTTGATGGACAAGGACGAGGCCTTTGCAAGGCTGGTATCCCTGGCCGGCGGACGGGCGGCGGAGGCGCTGGCCTGTCATACGGTGACTACGGGGGCGTCCAACGATATTGAGGAAGCTACCAAGCTGGCCAGAGCCATGATTACCCGCTACGGCATGAGCGACAAGCTGGGCTTTGTGGCCTTTGAGCAGGTGAACAATGTCTATCTGTCGGCGGATTCCTCTTTGAACTGCTCTGCGGAAACCGCCGCGCTCATCGACCGGGAGGTCATGGAGCTGATAGAGAAGGCCTACAAACAGGCGTACAGCCTGTTGGAGGAGAACGAGGTGCGCCTCAACGCCATTGCCAAGGTGCTTATGGAGAAGGAGACCATCGGCGGAGAGGAGTTCATGCAGCTTATGCAGGCCGTCCTTCCGGCTTCCGATTCTGCGGAGCAGGGGGCGCAGAGCGAGGGTGAAATCGCCTGACGGCGGTGAAATATGGCGAGCCATGTGAAATCTGTCCTGCGGACAGGTTAATGTAGGGACGGATACTCCGTCCCTATTTTTGTATAACGGAAAAAGACCTTCGCTCGGTTAAAAGCGAAAGCAAGCGCAGGCTCCTTCTATAACGCATGGCCCCCCTGTGTAAGGGGGGCCATGCGTTATAG
>CAYUHW010000184.1:0-4026 GCA_964444605.1 uncultured Christensenella sp.
CCCCACGCTCAAACACAGTGAAATTTGAAACCGTGCCGTGGTAGACTTTCTTTGGTGTTCCGTCTGCATTCTTGACTACGCTCTTGTCGAACCAGTTTTTGAATTGACGGGTTTCCGTCTGTTCCAGATATTTTCTGTTGACAGCCAGCATCGAATATACTGTGTAAGAGGCCGTTACTACTTAAGCGTATGGGCAATTGGAGCCCTGTCACCCTGAGTAGTGGGAGAGCCTCTGCTTTATTCCAGTAATAAACCGCTGTCTCCCCATTCACTTCTTTTTCAACTGCATCCGCAAAAAGCTTTGTTACGGCATTTCCTTTTCCAAACATTGTTGCAACATGATTGCTGTCAATGACAACGTTATTCACGGTGTTGGTCTTTCCAATCTGAACGGGAGCAATAACCTGCTTTCCATTTATTTCGCCCTTCACGATAGCAACAACGCTCTTGTCTTTTATCGAATCCGATTCAATGATTGCGATTGGATGCTTCAATAAATCAAGTATTGACTTTAAGAATTCCTCGCTCATGGTATGGTCAGCATCTCTTGTCCCGTGAAGAGCATCCGAAACGTGTCCATATTCCATGGTTATAGGCAATGCGCTTAAGCCAATCTTCTTATAGATGTTTGGAGTACCGCCAAGGATAAAGGCCTGTTCCTTAGCAAACTTCCCTGACTTAAGGTCATCAATCTGCTCCGCAAAAGATTTGGAGTAGTCGTAGTGACCATTGTTCTTATCCAACGAAAATCGGATGTCGGCGTTTGAAGGCTGAGACTTGACTCCGCCGGATTCTACAGCTTTTCTGGCAGTCTCGGCGTTCTTTGCCTTCTTGGCAATCTCTCTGGCCTTTTTGATTTGCTGCGGTGTAGCGTTGTTCTTTTCGCTTACCCATCCGCTCAGACACTCCGTTATGATATCGGCTACGAGCTCGCTGTCATGTGCATGGGGGTCGTTGACAGCGACCGCTGGAGGCATAACAAAAGACGGGCTGTTGCCCGCCTTAAACGCTCGTTATACCCGTTCTATGCTCTCTTTTCCTGCCATCTGCCTGTCTTCGACGGTAATATAGTCTTCCTCTGTTTCCAATTCTTCTGCGTCTGGCACGCGGATTACACCGCCGACAAAACAGACCCATTTTTCAAAGTAACTTTAACCATTGGCAAGTCTCTTGCAAAATCCCATACATTAACCATCACACTCCTCCTTTACCGACTGGGGCGGCGGATGAAGTCGCCGGGACGGAGAGGGAGGGGGCAGGGGATGCGGAAGCGCATGAGGGGATGGGGAGCGGCGGTAAGGGGCTGTCCCTCCTCATCCTCCATGGCGGTCAGGGGAAAGTGGAGCCCCACCTGCCCGGGGGTCAGGGGGTACAGCTCGTCCTCGAGGGCCACGTGGTTCCGCTGAATCAGGGTGGCTACGCCTTCTTCCCAGCTTTCCACTGTGGCGCAGAAGGTCCAGTCCTGCTCATATAAGCCGCTGTTAAAGTGGCCGTCAGGGAGTTCCCCGTAATAAAAGCCCGTGGTGTAGGGGCGGTGGCTGACCATGTCCAGCTCTCGGCGACACAGGGACAAATCCGCTCCCTCCATGGCCATGCGGTAGGCGTTGGTTACGGCGGCGCAATAGTAGTCGGACTTCATCCGTCCTTCAATCTTAAAGGATACCACGCCGGCATCATGCAGTGCCTGGAGATGCTCCACCATGCACAAATCCCGGGAACTGAGCACCATGGAGTAGTCCTTCTCCTCCTCAATGGTGAAGACTTGCCCGGGGCGTTTGCGCTCCTCCACCTCCAGCTTTTTATGCTCCGCATATTCCCAGCGGCAGGGCTGGGCGCATTGCCCCCGGTTGCCGCTTCTGTCCAAAATAAAGCTGCTGATGAGGCACCGCCCGGAATAGGCCATGCACATGGCGCCGTGAACAAAGGCCTCCAGCTCCAAATCCTGGGGCAGGCGGGCGTGCATTTCTCCGATGTCCTCCAAGGTCATCTCCCGTGCCAGCACCAGACGGCGGGCGCCCATATCATAATAGACCATGGCGGCCTCGTGGTTCATGACGCTGCACTGGGTGGAGATATGCAGGGGGAGGCCGGGCACTTCCCGCCCCAAAATCCGCAGAGCCCCCAGATCGCTGACAATGGCGCCGTCGGCTCCCATGGCCAGCAGAGCCTGTCCGTAGTCCCGCAACAGCCCAGTTTCGCTGTTTTTCAGCAGGGTGTTGACGGTGATGTAGGCCTTTTTCCCCTGCTTATGGACAAGGGCAATGGCAGAGGCCAGCTTTTCCAAGTCAAAACCGGCGGAGGCAGAGCGCATTTGCAGGACGGGGCCGCCCATATAGACGGCATCGGCGCCGAAGCGCAGGGCGGCGCGGAGACTTTCCAAAGAGCCGCAGGGGGAGAGAAGTTCAGCTTGCATGGTATACCTCGTGAAAAAAGCAGGGGCAAGCATGGCGCTTACCCCTGAAGATGTACATGGGTGCGGTTATGTTCCCGCCGTAACGATGGGGGTGAAGGGGGTGGTAATTTGAAGGGAGAAGCTCATAAGCTGGACATCGGTTTCCGAGAGGATTTCGGCATAAATGCGGTTCTCTCCGGGATCCAGGGTCATGTCTTCCTCTGCCGTATGCAGGGTGCCCCGTCCGTAAACGGCGCCGCTGCTGTCTGAAAAGACAATCTCCACACCTCCCGTCAAAGGGCGGCTGTAGGAGTTGGTGCAAACTCCGTCCAAATAGGTAAAGCCATTCTCCTCATAAATCCGCAAATCCGTGAAAACCAGATAATAGGTGAAGTAGTGGGATGCGGCATCCAAAATGGGGAGCCCCTTTTCATCCATGGGGAAGGTGCTTCCGGTAATGGGGGGGATTTCCAGCAACTCGGGGGTAGCCGTAGGCTCAGGGGTAAAGGCAGGGGAGACAGTGGGGCGAACCTCCTGAGGGCTGTAAATCAGCCATGCGTCCTGACGAATGCAACCGGAAAAAGCCCCCAACAGGAGGCTTATGAGCAGTATGGCGATAAAGGCTTTAGCGGCCTTCATAGATATCCACATTGTCGTTGATAAGCTGCTGCTTGAGGGCGTAGAGCTTATCGGATAAGTCCACCTTGTAGGTGTGGGGATTCAGCAGGCGGCGGTATTCCTCCCACATAGAGGCCATTTCCTTCTTTTGATAGGCGCAGATCTCGTGGATATCCGGGGACCGGTAGACCTGTTTTCCATCGATAAACAGGGGCACCAGAAGCTCCCGCATGTGGTAGTCCGTCAGCGTCATGCGCTTGAAGGTATGCTCAGGATCAAAGATGGTCAAAGGCTGGCTTTCGTCAAAGACCTCGTCATGGAGACAAATCAAGTCTGCCGTGGCCATGCCGTACTTATCATAAATGCGGTAGACCTTCTTGTAGCCCGGGTTGGTAATTTTAATGGTGTTGTTGCTGAGCTTGATCTTGGGAATCATCTGCCCGTCCACCACCTCGGCGGCCAGCTTGTACACGCCGCCCAGAGCGGGGTTGTCCTCGGAGGTAATCAGGCGGGTGCCAACGCCCCAGTTATCAATGCAGGCCCCCTGCATCTTCAAATCCCGAATGACCGTCTCATCCAAATCGCTGGAGGCGGTGATGGTGGCCTTGGGGAAGCCGGCCTCATCCAGCATCTTGCGGGCTTGCTTGCTCAGATATGCCATGTCGCCGCTGTCCAGACGGATGCCCACAGGCTCATGCCCCTTGGCACGGAGTTCCTTAAAGACCTGAATGGCATTGGGAACGCCGGAGCGGAGGGTGTCGAAGGTGTCTACCAGCAGCAGACAGGTATCGGGGAACAGTTCCGCATAGGCACGGAAGGCGGTGATTTCATCGGGGAAGCTCATGACCCAGCTGTGGGCATGGGTGCCGCAGACGGGGATATCAAAGTACTGCCCCGTGTATACGTTGCTGGTGCCGGTGCAGCCGCCGATGACCGCCGCTCTGGCGCCCAAAATGGCGGCGTCCGCTCCCTGGGCACGGCGCAGACCGAACTCCATGACCCGATCCCCCTGGGCG
>CAYUHW010000185.1:0-3998 GCA_964444605.1 uncultured Christensenella sp.
GCCTTGGAGCAGGAGCTGGGGGTGCCCGTTCTTCCCGCCTCCGCCCGCAAAGGGGAGGGCATGGAAGCTGTTTTAAATGCCGTTTTTGCCATGGAGCAGGCAGAAAATGCCCCTGCTTCCTTCCCCCGTCTTCCGGGAGAGCAGGACAGCCAAGCCTATGCCCGCATTTCCCACGCCCTCTGTGAAAAAGCCCTGCGCCACGGGGGCACCGACTCCCGCCGCCTTCGCTGGGACAGGCGCATTACCGGGCGGGTGCTGGGCATCCCCCTGCTTCTGCTCCTTATAACGGGGGTCTTTTATCTCACCTTGGAGGGAGCCAACTACCCCAGCGCCCTGCTCCAAAGGGGCTTTGACGGGCTGGAAGTTCTTTTAAGCCGCCGGCTGTCCCAAGCCCCTTGGTATGTGCGGGGCGCCCTCATAGAGGGCATGTTTCGGGTGACGGGGTGGGTCATCAGCGTCATGCTGCCCCCCATGGCCATCTTCTTTCCCCTGTTCACCCTGCTGGAGGATCTGGGGTACCTGCCCCGGGTGGCTTTCACTCTGGATCACGCCTTTGCCCGCTGTCACGCCTGCGGAAAACAGGCTCTCACCATCTGCATGGGCTGCGGGTGCAATGCGGCGGGGGTGGTGGGCTGCCGCATCATCGACTCCAAGCGGGAGCGGCTCATTGCCATCCTCACCAATGCCATTACCCCCTGCAACGGCCGCCTGCCCGCCATGGCCGCTTTGCTGACCCTCTTTTTCGGCGGACAGGGGGGACTTGTCCCCGCCCTGCTCATGGGCGGCTTTATGGGGCTGTCCCTTTGCATGAGCTTGCTGGCTTCCCGCCTTCTC
Source organism: uncultured Christensenella sp. (assembly GCA_964444605.1). Taxonomy (GTDB): domain Bacteria; phylum Bacillota; class Clostridia; order Christensenellales; family CAG-138; genus RUG472. Next base: position 835 of record CAYUHW010000185.1, read on the forward strand.
TCCGCCACGGTGCTCAAGGGCATGCCCTCCGCCTACACCCTGGAGCTGCCCCCCTTCCGCCCTCCCCAGGTGGGACGGGTGCTGGTGCGCTCCCTGCTGGACAGAACCCTCCATGTCCTCTGGCGGGCGGCGGCGGTGGCGGCTCCCTGCGGTCTGCTTTTGTGGATTCTCTGCCATGTCCCCAACGAAACCCACAGCCTGTTTCTTGCCATGACTCGGGGCCTTGACCCCATAGGCCGCTTCTTCGGGCTGGACGGGGTGACCCTGTGCGCCTTCATTCTGGGGCTTCCCGCCAATGAAACCGTCCTGCCCATTGCCATGATGGGCTACAGCGCAGGCAGTACCCTGACCGCCGGCACCTCTGCAGCCATGGGCACCCTCCTGACCGCCCACGGCTGGACGGGGAGTACGGCCCTGTGCTTTATCCTCTTTTCCATGCTCCACTGGCCCTGCTCCACCACTTTGCTGACCATCAAAAAGGAAACGGGAAGCTGGGGCTGGACCCTTCTTGCCGCCTTTCTCCCCACCCTGCTGGGGCTTGGCGCCTGCCTCCTTGTCCGTCTCCTCTGCCCCCTGCTGCCCTTTTAAGGGATGTCGTTAACTTAAGGATTCGGTTTCTCTCCCGCCCTCTTTCTCCGCTAACGCTTCGAAATCCCCCCCGGCAACAATTCTCTGGGCTGTTGTCCGGAGGGAGGCAAGAGTTATGTAAGCCTCTCCCCTTGCTAAAAGCTGAGTACGGCTATCTTCCCTTTATGCCGCATGGCTCCCCTGTGTAAGGGGAGCTGTCTGAGCGATAGCGAAGACTGAGGGAGAGAAAAGGTCCCTTGTGCACTTCGGTTCTTAAATGAATGTCATTTCCCTTTTAACGGATGCGCAAAAAGCCCTTGACAATTCTCCGTCCATGGTCTAATATGGTGATATCACATTGATATCACCGAAAGGATGTGAATGTTTATGAAGGAAAAGATTCTCAATACCAAGAAAAACGGCATGGCCGCCCTCGTCATCATCGCCGGGCTCTATACTCTGTCCCTTGTGGGCACGGTGCTGGGGAGCATGGCCATGGATAGGGGCGTCGTAGAAGGCACGGTGCTGTTTACCATCTCCATAATCTATGTGTGCTTGGGCTGGATTCCCATTCTGGGCCTGAAAGTGCTCAAGCCCCAGGAAGCCCTGGTGCTGACCCTTTTCGGTAAGTACATCGGCACTTTGAAGGGGGACGGCTTCTACTTTGTCAACCCCTTCTGCACCAGCGTAAACCCCGCCGCCAAAACCAGGCTCAGTCAGAGCGGAGACGTAAAGTCTGCCTCTTCCCCCTTCCAGATTGGGTCTCAGGGGGTCACAATCTCCTCGGAGTCCGAGCCTCTGAACAAGAAGATTTCCCTGAAGTACATGACCTTGAACAACAACCGCCAGAAAATCAACGACTGCCTGGGCAACCCTGTGGAAATCGGCATTGCGGTCATCTGGCGCATTGTGGATACGGCCAAGGCGGTCTTCAACGTAGACAACTATAAGGAGTATCTCTCCCTCCAGTGCGACAGCGCTTTGAGAAACATTGTGCGCATTTACCCCTATGACGTAGCCCCCAACGTGGACACCACGGGAGACGGGGTGGCCGATGACGGAAGTTTGCGGGGCTCCAGCGAGGTGGTGGCTTCCCGCATTCGGGACGAGATTCAGCAGCGGGTGGAGAACGCCGGCATCGAGGTGCTGGAAGCCCGCATTACCTATTTGGCCTATGCCCCCGAAATCGCCGCCGTCATGCTTCAGCGCCAGCAGGCCAGCGCCATTATCGACGCACGGAAGATGATTGTAGAGGGTGCCGTGGGCATGGTGGAGATGGCTCTCCAGCGTTTGGACGAGAACCACACGGTGGAGCTGGACGAGGAGCGCAAGGCCGCCATGGTCTCCAACCTTCTGGTGGTGCTCTGCGGCAACACCAACGCCCAGCCTGTGATCAACTCCGGGAGCCTGTATTGATATGGCGGGCGAAAATAAAGAAAAAAAGCAGGTGCCCCTGCGCCTGTCCCCCCGCTTGTACGAGGCCTTGGCGCAGTGGGCGGAGGATGATTTCCGCTCCGTCAACGGGCAGATTGAGTACCTCTTGACGGAGTGCGTCCGCCAGAGGAAAAAGAACGGCCGCTATGTGGGCCAGGACATCGACAAGCCCCTGGAGCTGGATTTACCCCGGGACACAAGGGAAAAGAGCAAATAGTCCACCCTCTCCCTTCTCAACAAAAAAGACCGTGAACCCACGGTCTTTTTATATACTCTTTTACTCTGCGGGCACCTTGACCACGATTTCCGTGCGGTTGCCGTTCTTAATGTCGGCGTAAATGGAGGTGTAGCCTCCCTTGCCGTTTGAAAGCACCGTCTTGATGCTCTCCAGCACCTCTTCCTCCGTAAAGGCCAGCCCTGTGCATTGGCCGTAGCCACCGCTTCCCTGGCCAGCTTCTCCATGAAGGAGCAGGCGTAGGAATCGTCCAGGATGAACCCCAGAGACACCTGGAGCATCTCCCTTTTCCCCGCTTCCGTTCCGCAGAAAATTGTTAGCGATTTCATTTCTATATTCATAGATTCCCGGGCATACATTCCGGTCCATTGGGACAGACTGATTTCATAGGAATACGGCCGTGCCATAGGCCGAAATGACAAAGGAGGTTTCATGCATTCCACACTGATATTTACCCGCAAGCCCCGGGTGCTGTCCGCCGCTTCTCTGGCGGGGCCGGCAGAGGGCAAGGGGCCCTTGGGCGGGTGCTTTGACGGCATACTGGAGGACGACCGCTTGGGGGAGGCCTCCTTTGAAAAGGGGGAGAAGCGGCTGCTTATGGAGACCGCCCGCCTGTGTTTGCGCAAGGCCCATATGGAGGAAGAGCAGTGCGGCTGTTTTCTCTGCGGGGATCTTCTCAACCAGATTATCTCCTCCAGCTTTGCCGCCCGGGAGCTGGGCATCCCCTACTTGGGTCTGTACGGCGCCTGTTCCACCATGACGGAGGGACTGCTCTTGGGGGCGGTGCTGACGGACGGCGGGTATCGGGACACGGCTCTGTGCGCCGCCGTCAGCCACTTTTCCACGGCGGAGCGGCAGTATCGCTTTCCCCTGGAGATGGGCACCACCACTCCGCCCTCTGCCCCAAGGACGGTTAAGGGGGCAGGGG
>CAYUHW010000186.1:0-3895 GCA_964444605.1 uncultured Christensenella sp.
CAGCAGGGAGGAAAGGTTTACCGCCTTGCCGCTGGGCTTGGTTTCGGGAATGTCCTCCACGGGCAGAAGAAGCAGGTTGCCAAGATTGGTAAACAGCCGCAAGCGGGTGTCGCTGTTGGCGGTAAGGATAAACCGGGGGCTGTCGGCGGCTGTATCCTTCAAAGAGAAGGAGCGGGCGGGGCAGCGGCGCAGGCGCATGCCGGCGTTGGCGGAGGCTGCATTGTCCCCCTCGCAGAAGGCCACGGTGACGGCTTCCACCACCTTCTCCTCCTGAGGAGCGGCGATGACCGTTTCCCCGGCGATGACTTCGGTTCTGCGGGGGACGTTGAAAAGGGTGCGGATCTCCAGCAGTTCCTTTTTGATCAGGGCGATGAGCTTTTTCTCCGAGGCCAGAATGGCGGTGAGCTCGGCGATGAGCTTTTTGATCTCCCTGTATTCCTTTTCGATGGACACCAGCTCCAGATTGGTCAGCCTCTGAAGCCGCAGATCCAGAATGGCCTGGGCCTGTATCTCGCTGAGGGCGTAGGTCTCCATGAGCTTTTCCTTGGCCTGCTTGGGGGTCTTGCTGCTGCGGATCAGGCGGATGACCTCGTCTACGTGATCCACCGCCACCATAAGGCCTTCCAAAATATGCTCCCGCTTCTTGGCCGTCTCCAACTGGCACTTGGTGCGGCGGGTGAGCACGTTCTTCTGGTGGGCAATGAAGTATTCCAGCACCTGCTTCAAATTCAACTGCTGGGGCTTTCCCTCGGCAATGGCGGTGAAGTTGGCGCCGAAGGTACACTGCAAGTCCGTATACTTAAACAGATACTGGAGAATCTTCTCCGCATCTGCGTCCTTTTTCACCTCGATGACCGCCCGCAGACCCGTGCGGTCGCTTTCGTCCCGAATGTCCGTAACGGCGGAGAACAGGGACTTTTTCTCCTGAGTGACCTCCAGCACCTTCTGGAGCATGGCGGCCTTGTTGACTCCGTAGGGAATCTCCGTAATGACGATGCGGGTGCGGCCGTTCTTCATCTGCTCCATGTGGGTCTTGGAGCGCATGGTCAGCTTGCCCCGGCCGGTTTCATAGGCCTGGGCAATCTCGGGAGAGTCAATCAGGTACGCCCCCGTGGGGAAATCCGGGGCGGGGAGGTAGTGCATAAGCTCCTTTACCGTAAGCCGGGGGTTCTCCATAAGGGCTACGGCGGCGTCAATGGCTTCCCCGGGGTTGTGGGGGGGAATGTTGGTGGCCAGCCCTACGGCAATGCCCGAAGCCCCGTTGATCAGCAAATTGGGGAAGCGGCCGGGGAGAAGCTCAGGCTCCTTTAAGGTGTCGTCAAAGTTCAGCGTCCAGTCCACCGTATCCAAATCAATGTCCCGCAGAAGCTGGAGGGCCGCTCCGGTCATTCTGGCCTCCGTGTACCGCATGGCGGCGGCGGAGTCCCCGTCGATGGAGCCGAAGTTTCCGTGGCCGTCCACCAAAGGCAGGCTCATGCTGAAGGGCTGTGCCAAATGCACCATGGCCTCGTAAACGGAGGAGTCTCCGTGGGGGTGGTACTTGCCCAGACAGTCGCCCACAATACGGGCGCTCTTTCTGTGGGGCTTGTCCGGGGACAGCCCCAGCTCCATCATGGTATAGAGAATGCGCCGCTGGACGGGCTTAAGGCCGTCCTCCACCCGGGGCAAAGCCCGCTCCAGAATGACGTGTTCGGCGTAGGGCAGCATGGACTTGTGCATGACCTCGTCCATGCTCTGCAGAAGGATAATCTCCTTTGGCTTTTCGGTAAGTTCGTTCTTTTTCTTCATACTTTCATCGCTACCTGTGGGTTTTCTTTTGACTTGGGAGGCACGGCGGTGTCTCTAAGCCTTAAAGGACACCTTTATTTCCCTGCCTTCAGCTTTTCAAAGGCGGTCTTGTCCTTGTTGAAGTCGGCGTAGGCGAAGATGTACTCCTTTCGGGACTGCACCTTGTCTCCCATAAGCACCGTTACCAGATGCTCCACGTCCGCCGCATCCTCTATGTTCACCCGAATCAGCCGCCGATGGGCAGGATCCATGGTGGTCTCCCAAAGCTGCTCCGGGTTCATTTCGCCCAGACCCTTGTACCGCTGGAGGGTGTAGTTTTTCCCCACGGACTTCAGGGCTTCCTTTAAGGCGGGGTCATCGTAGCAGTAGATGGGCTCGGCGTCCTTCTTCTGCACCCGGTACAAAGGCGCCATGCCGATGTACACATGGCCGTCGGTAATCAGCTCCTTCATATACCGATAGAAGAAGGTCAGCAGAATGGCACGGATATGGGCGCCGTCCTGATCCGCATCCGACAGGATGATGACCTTGTCGTAGCGCAAATTGGCAATGTTGAAGTCCTCTCCGATGCCCGTGCCCAAGGCGGTGATGATGGAGCGGAACTCCTCATTCTGCAGTACCTGCTCCAGCCGCTTCTTTTCCACATTCAGGGGCTTTCCCCTAAGGGGCAGAATGGCCTGGAAGCGGCGGTCCCGTCCCTGCTTGGCGGAGCCTCCTGCAGAGTCTCCCTCTACGATGAACAGCTCGTTTTCCGCATAGTTCCGCCCGGTGCAGCTGGAGAGCTTGCCCACCAGGGGGGCGTTTTCCAGCTTGTTCTTTTCACGGGCGTTTTCCTTGGCCTTTCTGGCGGCGGCACGGACCTTGGCGGCCTTTAATGCCTTATCCGCAATGGCGGCGGCGGCTTCGGCGTTCTTGATGTTCTCCAAGTAGGGCACCAGCTCCTGGTTGATGACCGCTTCCACGGCAGGGCGGGCCTCCGTGTTCCCCAGCTTGGTCTTGGTCTGCCCTTCAAACTGAATGTCCCGCATCTTCAGGGACAGCACGGCGGTTAAGCCCTCACGGAAATCGTCCCCGGACAGGGAGGGATCCTTGTCTTTAAGCAGGCCGTTCTTGCGGCACCAGTCGTTCATCACCTTGGTGAAGGCGGCCTTAAAGCCCGTTTCGTGGGTGCCGCCCTCGCTGGTGGGAATGTTGTTCACATAGGAAAAGAGGCTTTCCGTATACCCGTCGTTGTGCTGGACGGCCAGCTCCACCACAATGTCCCCGCTTTTGCCCCAGATGTGGATGGGAGGATCGTAGAGGGTGGTCTTGTCCGTGTTCAAATAGCGGACAAAGTCGCTGAGTCCCCCTTCAAAGCAGTAAACGGCCTCCTTTTTCTCCTTTCCGCGGCTGTCCGTCAGGGTGAACTTGACCCCTCGGTTCAAATACCCCAGCTCCCGCAGGTGCTTGGAGATGGTGTCAAAGTCAAACTTCACCGTCTCAAAAACCCGATCGTCGGGCATAAAGGTGATGGTGGAGCCCTGCTTGCGGGTGCGCCCCGTCTCCTTCAGGGGGTACAGGGGATGCCCCGAGGTGATGTGCCCCGTCTCAGGGTCGGTAATGCTGGCAAACTCCTGTTTGTAGGCGCGGTTCTGGGTGCAGACTTCCACCGTCACCCAGCGGCTCAAAGCGTTGACCACGGAGGCGCCCACCCCGTGAAGACCTCCGGAGTAGCCGTAGGAATCGTGGCCGAACTTGCCTCCTGCGTGAAGCTGGGTGAAGACTACCTCCACCCCCGAGACCCCCAGCTTTTCGTGAATGCCTACGGGGATGCCTCGGCCGTTGTCGCTGACCGTGGCGGAACCGTCCCGATTCAAAGACACGGCGATCTCGTTGGCGTAGCCGTTGGCGGCCTCGTCTACGGCGTTGTCCACAATCTCCCACAGAAGGTGATGGAGTCCCTTGGGGCCCGTGGTGCCGATATACATGCCGGGACGCATGCGTACGGCGTCCAGCCCCTCCATGACGGTGATATTGGAAACGGAATAATCCATGTACTTTCTCCTCTCATACAGGAAGCCCCCCTTAGAAAGGGCATACTTCCAGACTACAATGAAACATATTATTA
>CAYUHW010000187.1:0-3884 GCA_964444605.1 uncultured Christensenella sp.
GCTGACGGCCTCCAACAGGTTCTCCACCCGAATCAAGCCCTCCTGGGACCCGGCAATGCGGGCATTTCGGGGCAATAAAATATTGGTATATCCCAGCCGCCGGCACTCCTTCACCCGCTGTTCCATCTGGCTCACCGGCCGCACCTCTCCCGTCAGCCCCAGTTCCCCTATGGCCACGGTGTAGGGCGGCACAGGCTTATCGTAATAGGCGGAGGCCAGGCACAAAGCCGCCCCCAAGTCCGACCCTCTGTCCTGCAGGTATAGGCTTCCCGCCGCACTGAGGTAGGCGTCCTTGTCCGAAAGCCGCAGTCCCGCCCGCTTTTCCAGCACCGCCAGCAATAGATTCAGCCGAGGGGTGTCCATGCCCAGGGCCGTCCGTCTGGGGGAGCCGTAGGCCGTGGGGCACAGAAGGGACTGCACCTGCGCCAGCAGGGGTCTCGTCCCCTCCATAACGCAGGTGACGCAGCACCCCGCCACCGGGGCGCTGTCGGAAAGAAAGAGGCGGGAGGGGTCCGGCACTTCCTCCATGCCCTTGTCCGTCATCTCAAAGACCCCCAGCTCGTTGGTGGAACCGAAGCGGTTCTTGGCCGAGCGCAGCAGCCGCAGACCCTCCTGATTGTCCCCTTCAAAGTACAGCACCGTGTCCACAATGTGCTCCAGCACCTTGGGGCCTGCAATGGCTCCCTCCTTGGTCACATGCCCCACCAAAAAAACCGCCGTCCCCGTCTCCTTGGCAAAGCGGGTCAGCTCCGCCGTGCAGGCGCGAATCTGGGTCACGCTCCCGGGAGCAGAGGGGGTGTTCTCCATGAACATGGTCTGGATGGAGTCCACAATCATAAACTTTGCCTTACGGCTCTTGCCCTCCTCCACGGCGGCTTCGGCGCTGGTTTCGCACAGGAGCAGCATGTCCCCGGGAATTCCCAGCCTGTCCGCCCGCAGGCGAATCTGGCTCTTGCTCTCTTCGCCGCTGACATAGAGCACCGTCCCCTGCTTGGTCAAATTGTGGGCGGTCTGCAAAAGAAGGGTGGATTTGCCGATGCCGGGACTGCCGCCCATAAGCACCGTCATCCCCGGCACCACGCCGCCCCCCAGCACCCGATCCAATTCCCCGATGCCCGTGGACAGGCGGGTGCTCTGCTGGGCGGATACCTCCCCCAGCAGTACGGCCTTAGAGGGAGAAGCCGTCCGCTTCAAGGTCACCTTCTCCTCCTCCACCAGCGTGTTCCAACTGCCGCACTGGGGGCACTTGCCCATCCAGCGGGGAGTCTCATAGCCGCATTCCCCGCAAATGTATGTGGTCTTCTCCTTCATGGGCTCCTCCTCTTCCAATCTTTCTATAAATCTTTTGCCCCTACGGCAGGGCCATATACTCGATGATGTCCTTATCCCGCCAGGTCACGTCCATCCACCATACATACTTCTCCCCCGCCCCCAAAAACTGGCTCTGCTCCTCACTTCTGGTGATGCAGAAGGTGGAGCCGTCGGTAAAGAAGTACACATAGCACTTATCCATATCTCCATAGGCAAGGAAGTCCTCCCCTATGGCAAAGTCCGCTACCCCCTTGGCCACGGTGTGCAGTTCCCCCAGCACGTCCATGTACACAAGGTCGCTGTCATACCCGTGGTTTCCCGTCAAAAAGGCAATCTCCCGCCCGTTGGTCTTGGGGTCATGGACATAGGTACCCGTTTTGGTTTTCTTCTTGACCCCCGTGTTAATATCCAGTTTCACCAGCTCCCCGCTGTCGTTGACATACACGAGGATATCTTCACAAGCCCAGGGCGCCGAGACCCCCGCCTCACTGCTCTCCAGCAGTTCCAGCGTAACGCTTTCTCCCGTACTTAAATCGCACCCAAAGAGCTTAAAGCGGCTGCTCCCCGTGCGCTCCACCCAGTATACCGTGTCCTCCCATAAGGTCAGCTTGGGCACCCCCATGTGGATGGTCTTGAGAATCTTATCTTCCCCGTTCTCCAGATTGCGGCACCGAAGCAGTCCCCCGCCCTGCCCCTGCACGTCCAGATACACCAGCCACTTTTCGTTTCTCAACGGATAGCGGATGGAGTGGTACTGCTGGGGCAAGGCCAGATACTCCTTCTTTCCCGTGGTCAAATCCACGGTGATGGCCCGCACAAAGGCGGCGCCGCCGTCGGTGCTGTAGTTCCCCGCCGCAAACACCAGCTTTCCCTTGAAGCAGGAGAAGTCCGCCGCATACTGGTACTCTCCCACCACAATCTCCTCCTGCAGTTCCTTTAAGTCCGCAGAAAACAGCGCCTGCCCCTCCCCAAGTACAGGGGTGGGGCCGGGGGTTATTACGGGCACGGGAGAGGGAGAAGGGGTAGCCTCCTGCAAGCCCCAGGCCACCAGATCCGCAGGGGTGTCCACGGCGCCCTGCACCCACTTGGGCACATAGGCAAACAGCACAAACAGCCCCCCGCCCAGCAGCATCAGGCAAAGGAGCAAGCTCAGCACCGGATAGAGCCTGCTGCCCCGCAGACCCCGGCGGCGTGTGGAATGGTAGGTGTGTTCCCGTTTCATATTGTATATTGTACCTTTTTCTGCTTTGGCGGTCAACCATTCTTCTGTGAACAAGGGCCTTCTTCTCCTTTCTCATGGCCCCAGGAAAAAGTATCCGCAGGAAAAATAGCTTTTGCTGTTGCCCAAACAGATTCCCCATGGTATAATGCCACTGGAACAACCCGAAAATAAGCAGAGTGAGGCAAAGGCAAAATGTATTCCGGTGCAGGAATTATCCGAATCTATGCAGGCCAGTCCGGCCGCCCCTTTGCCCAGCGTATGTGTGCATACCTGGGCGCCCAACTTGGAGAATCCGAGACCATTCAGTTTTCCGAGGGCAACACCTTCGTCCGTGTAGGCGAAAGCATCCGCGACAAGGACGTATATCTGGTACAGCCCATCGGCCGCCACCCCAACGACGAATTTATGGAGCTGCTGTTCTGGATCGATGCGTTCAAGCGTTCCAGCGCCAACTCCGTCACTGTAATCATCCCCTACTTCTCCTACGCCAAGGGAGATAAGAAGGATGAGCCCCGTGTGTCCATCCGTGCCCGTGTGTGCGCCGACTGTATCGAAACCGCCGGTGCCGACCGCATCATCTTCATGGATCTCCATGCCGCCCAGATTCAGGGCTTCTTTAAGAAGCCTGTGGATCACCTCATTGCCCAGCCCCTTTTGACGGAGTACATCCGCCGCACGGGCATTGTAGACGGCAATCTGGTGGTGGTCTCCCCCGACGCCGGCTCCGCCAAGCGTGCCCACACCTTCGCCAAGGCTCTGGGCTGCCCCGTGGCCATCGGCGACAAGACCCGCTACGACCATTCCGAAAACGCCAAGGTGCTGGACATCATCGGCGAAGTCTCCGGAAAGAACTGTCTGGTGGTGGACGACTTCTCCATCTCCGGCGGCACCATGGTAGACGTGGCTCGCGGTCTTAAGGAAAAGGGTGCACTGAAGATCTACGGCGCCCTGTCCCACAACTGCATGAGCGAGAAGGGCCTCAAGCGTCTGGACGAAAGCCCCTATGAGTTCATCGTCACCACCGACACCGTGGAGTGCCCCGAAGCTAAGGATCATCCCAAGCTGAAGATCATCTCCGCCGCGCCCATGTTCGCTCAGGCCGTGAAGATTATCCACGACCGTGCCCCCATGAGCACCCTCTTTGACCAGCGCATCAGCAAGCGTATGCTGGATATGAGTTTTGCCGAGCAATTGTCTCTGCTGGACGAGTAAGCATTTTTGCCTGAATCAGGGGAAGGTTTCACGCCTTCCTCTTTTTGTATATTAAAATATTTATGCACGAAAAAGAATATTATTACTTTGCCCGTTTTTGTTGTAAAGCGGGCATTTTTTTGTTATACTAATGCTTGCA
>CAYUHW010000188.1:0-3858 GCA_964444605.1 uncultured Christensenella sp.
GACCATCGGGTTTTTCAGAACCCTGCTTTTGCTGGTGCTGGTAGGTGCCGCAGGAGGAATCGGATATCTGCTGGACAAGGGAGGCTGGCCTGAGGTGCAGGCTTTCTTCCGCAATCTCTTTGGAAAAAAGGAGTAAAAAATCATGAAAAGCAATCGAACCTTGGCCAGAGAAGTGGCCATGAAAATACTCTTTGCCCGTTCTTTGGGCGGAGAAGAGACTTTGGAAGAGGTGCTGGAGCAGTCCGAAGCCATGGACGGCCTCACCAACGGAGACAAGACTTTCCTGGAAAATGAGGTCTTCGGGGTGGAACAGCATCAGCAGGAGCTGGACGAGCTGATCTCCAAGTACTCCAAGGGCTGGAACATCGGCCGCTTGGGGAAGGTGGAGCTGATTTTGCTGCGCATGGCTCTCTATGAGCTGGTGTATCTGCCGGAAGTCCCCGTAGGCGCCGCCATCAACGAGGCGGTGGAACTGAGCAAGCGCTTCTGTGAGGACAAGTCCTACAGCTTTATCAACGGTATTTTGGGCGCAGCCGCTCGGGAGCTTCGGGCATAATGGGCGTTGCCATTGGCCTGGACACAAGCTGCTACACCACCTCCGCCGCTTGCTTTTCGGCGGAGGGACCCCTGTTTGACGGCCGCAAACTCCTGCCCGTGGAAAAGGGCAGCCGAGGGCTCAGGCAGTCCGAGGGGCTTTTTTTGCATACCCGCCAGCTTCCTCCCATTCTGGAAGCCCTCTTTGAACAGGTGGAGGGAAAGGATGTAGAGGCCGTGGGGGTCAGTCTGTCCCCCGTTCATGCCGAGGATTCCTACATGCCCGTGTTCCTGGCGGGTGCAGGCCAGGCACGGGCGTTGGCGGCGGCGCTGAGGGTGCCCCTTGTGCCCCTTGACCACCAGAGCGGCCATATTCGGGCGGCCCTAATCGGCAACGAAAAGCTCATGGACGGGGAGAGCTTTTATGCCGTACACCTGTCGGGAGGCACCTCAGATCTGCTTTTGGTGAAGCCTCACAAAAATTGTGCCTACGAAATCACCCTTTTGGGCAAGGCCGACGATCTGCACGCCGGGCAAATGGTGGATCGGGTGGGGGTGGCCTTGGGCTGCAGTTTTCCCAGCGGCCCCCATTTGGAATCGCTGGCACGGCAGGCAGTTCGCAAAAACATCCGCATTCCCGCCTCCGTGCGGGGGCTCCATTGCTCCTTTTCCGGGGGAGAAAGCGCCGCCCGGCGTCTCATGGATCAGGGGGAGGAAAAGACGGAGATTGCCTACGGGGTCTACGATCTGTTAAGCCGCACTTTGTACAAGCTGTTTACCAACCTCTTTGCACAGCAGGGGGCAAGGCCCATCCTTCTGTGCGGAGGCGTGTCCTCCAGCCTGCTTTTGCGGGAGCTGGTGCAGTTTCGGTGCCCCATGCCTTTGTGCTTTGGGGAGAGCCGGTATTCAAGCGACAACGCCATGGGCATTGCCGCCTTGGCCTATGATAGAATGGAGGCAGGGGTATGGAACTAAAGCCTGTGTTTTCCGTTTCGGAACTGAATCTGTATGTATCCCTCATGCTGACGGGGGATGAAAATATGCGGGATGTGCGGGTGAACGGGGAGATCAGCGGCTTTAAGCGCCATGTCTCCGGGCATCTGTATTTTACTTTGAAGGACGATAAAGCCTCTGTCCGCTGTGTGATGTTTAAGCCCAACGCCCTGCGGCTGACCTTTTTCCCAAAGGACGGCATGCAGGTGCAGCTTTCGGGAAGCGCATCCCTATACGAGCGGGACGGCAGCTTTCAGATCAACGTCCGCTCCATGGAAAAGACCGGGGACGGACAGCTTTTTGCCAAGTTCCTGGCCTACAAGCAGGAGCTGGAAGCAAAAGGCTGGTTCGACAGCGCCCTGAAAAAGCCCATCCCCTTTTTGCCCCGTGCCGTAGGGGTGGTCACCAGCAAGACGGGCGCCGTACTGCAGGACATTAAAAACGTGCTGGGACGTCGGTTCCCTGCCATGCCCCTTATTCTGTACCCCGCCTCCGTGCAGGGGGAGAGAGCGGCGGAGGAGATTGCCGCCGCCATCCGCAAGGCCGACGGGGAGAAGGGGTGCGACGTACTCATCGTAGGACGAGGGGGCGGCTCCATGGAGGATCTTTGGTGCTTTAACGAGCCTGCGGTGGCAAAAGCCATCCACGAGTGCAGCCTGCCTGTTATTTCGGCGGTAGGGCATGAGACGGACTTTTCCATTGCGGACTTTGTGGCAGACCTGCGGGCGCCTACGCCCTCGGCGGCGGCGGAGCTGGCCGTGCCGGAGCAGCGGGCTCTGGAGGAACGGCTGAAGGAGGATCGGGAGCGGCTGGAGCGTTCCTTATTGCGGGGGACGGAGCAAAAGCGGAAGAATCTGACCTACCTTATGACCCGGGGGGGTGTGTACCGCATGGAGAATCTGCTGTCTCAGCAGCACCAGCGGCTGGATACAGACAGGGAGACCCTGGCTCGTCTGGGAGAAAAGGCACTGCTGATGCAGCGGCACAAGCTGGAAAGCATGAAACTGCGGCTGGAGGGGGTCAGTCCCCAAAAGGCCATGGAGCGGGGGTATGCCATCGTCAGCGACGGAGAGGGACATGTACTGACCTCAGCGCAAAGGGCGAACATAGGCAGCACCATACAGGTAAGCTGGGCGGACGGCTGGGTGAAGGCCGCCGTGCAGGAGAAATCACAAACGAGAAAGAAGGAGCAGGAACATGGCAGCCAAGAGCTTTGAAGATAAAGTAAAGGAACTGGAGGAAATCATCCAGCGTCTGGAAAGCGGGGATGTCCCTCTGAAAGAGATGATGACCCTTCACGAAAAGGGCATGAATCTGTATGCCCAGTGCGACAAGGAACTCAAGACCTTTGAAGAGCGTTTAAAGCAGGGAGAAGAAGCATGAGCCCCTATACGGACAGAATCGAGGCGGCTTTGCAGGGGTACATGACCCTTGGAGGGGAGGCGCCCATTCTGCAGGAATCCATGGCCTACAGCCTTCTGGCGGGGGGCAAGCGGGTGCGCCCCTGTATGTGCTTGGCGGTGTGCGAGACCTTGGGGGGCGATGCAGAAGCGGCTCTGCCCCTTGCCTGCGCTTTGGAGATGATTCACACCTACTCCCTCATTCATGACGATTTGCCCGCCATGGACAACGATGCCATGCGCAGGGGCCGGCCTGCCAGCCACATCCGCTTTGGGGAAGGCAACGCCATCTTGGCGGGAGACGGGCTTTTAACCCTGGCGGGATGCGTGCTTTTGTCCGCCCCCGGGGATATACGGGCAAAGAAAGAGATTTTTGACGGTGCCATGGACATGGCGCGGGGACAGAGTCTGGACTTAAACCAGCCTACGGAGAATCGGGAGACCCTGGAAACCCTCCACGAGTACAAGACCGGGGCCCTCTTTCGGGCGGCGGTGCTTGCAGGAGCCAGAGCCGCAGGGGCTTCAGAGGAGGAACTGCCCCGCTGGCGGAACTTTGCCCGGGATATGGGGCTGTTGTTTCAGATTACCGACGATATTTTGGACGAAGAGAAGGACAAAAAGGAGCATAAGCTCACCTATGTGACTCTGTTGGGGCGGGAAGGCGCCTGCAGGGAAGCCCAAAGGTATTGCGAAAAAGCCTGCGCCTGCCTGGAGGGGTACGATAACGAAGGCGCAGAGTACCTGCGCACGCTGGCGCAAAAGATGGTGACGAGACAGGCATGATTTACCGTATTCTGCCTTCCATAAATTCAATAGAGGATCTATGGGCGCTCCCCGAGGAGGAATTGGAGCGGCTGTGCTTTGAACTCAGGGAGTTCATGGTGGAGAACGTGTCGAGAACCGGGGGACACTTAGCTTCCAGCCTGGGCGC
>CAYUHW010000189.1:0-3784 GCA_964444605.1 uncultured Christensenella sp.
AAGGGGGTAAAGTTCTTGTAATCCATGATGATGATGTCTGCCGCCGCACCGGGCTTGAGAACCCCCAGAGTGTCGGGGAAGTAGCGGGCGCAGATCTTGGCGTTGTTCTCAAAGAGCATCTTGGTCACCTCGCCCCAGGCCACGTTGGGCATGCAGGCATTGTGCCGCTGGATAATCAGGGATACCTTCAAGGCCTCCAGCATATCGAAGGTGTAGCTGTCCGTGCCCATGCCCACCAGAATGTCCTTTTCCATCATCTGGCGGATGGGTGCGCAGCCTACGGCGTTGCCCATGTTGCTCTCGGCGTTGTTGCAGACCATGGTGCCCGTATCCCGCAGGATGTCCATCTCTCCGCTGTTCAGGTGGATGCAATGCCCCAGCATGGTGCGCTCCCCCAGAATGCCGTTGTTCAGCAGACGGTTGACGGAACGGGTGCCGTAGCGCAGGGCGGAATCGTACACATCGTTGAGCCCCTCGGACACATGGATGTGGTAGCCCGTGCGTCCGTTGTTGGCCGCGGCCATCTTTTCAAAGGTCTTATCGTCAATGGTAAACAGGGCATGGCCGCCGAACATGGCCTTGACCATGGGATCCTGCTCCTTCTCGCAGTGGGTAATGAAGTTGGCATTCTCTTCAATGGCCTCATCGCACTTCTTTTCCCCGTCCCGCTGGGAGACCTCATAGCAAAGACAGGCACGGATGCCCAGCTCCTTGACCGCCTTTTCGATTTCGAACAGAGATCCGGTAATCTCCTTATAGCTGGCGTGATGGTCAAAGATGGTGGTGCAGCCGGTCTTGATGCCGTCTATGATGGTGGCGTAGGCGCTGGCACGGGTGCCGGCCAAGGTAAGCTGCCGATCCATGGCCCACCACTGGCAGTCTAAAATCTCATAGAAATTGGTGGGGTTGTAGCCTTTAATGGAAAGGCCTCTGGCCAGGGCACTGTAGATGTGGCTATGGACGTTGATGAAGGCGGGCATGATGACGCCCCCCTTTGCGTCTACAAAGCGGGCCTGGGGGTAGGCGGCCTGCAGGGCGGCGCAATCGCCAATCTGCAGAATGTTCCGTCCCTCCACCAGCACGGCGCCCTTTTCGAGGTAGGGGCGTGCCTTGTCCCGGGTGATGACTTTGCCGTTTCCGATGAGGATCATAGTGAGTCTCCTTTCCGTTTGCCAAAATAAAAACGCACGAACCCCGCAGTGAGGGGGCCCGTGCGCAAAGCACTTCCTTACAGCCTTGAAAGTGTTTTATCTACTGCTTTTACTATACCATGTATCCCCCCGCCTTGCAAGATTTTTTTGCGGCGCAAAAGCGACTTTTGGGAGTAAGCAGGGCAGGGCGGCGGAAAGGCGGAGCCTTTCTCTTAGCCATAGGGGGAGCGTCCCGCTCCCCCTATAGCTAAGGGTTCGCTTTGCGAACCCGCCGCCCCGCCGCCAAGAAGCAAATCTCCATGCGGCCTCCCCTTCGGGAAGCAAACCTCCCCTCCTCTGCCGGCTCTTCATTTTGCGAAAACGTTTTCCCTATTTATAGTATGGGTTTCCTTCCATACATGATTTTGCTTCGAAAATTGAGTGGCAATTTTAGGGATTTCTTCTGTTTTCCCCTTTTATTTTGAAAGAAAACGGTTTCGCAATCCCACGTTGACAGAGATTTTTGGGGGATATATAGTTTTTACAGCGATAAAGAAATGGGAGGAAAAATCCATGAAGAAATCCGTCGCACTTGTCATAGCACTTTTCCTTTGTCTGACCTGCCTGACCCTGCCGGCTCTGGCCGCCGAAGGGGAAGAAATGGTTCCCGTAATGGTCAGCGTACCCGAAGGCTGGGGCACCCCCAACGTTTGGGCTTGGGCCGATGACGGCACCACCGCCTTCGCCTCCTGGCCGGGAGAAGAGATGGAAGTTCTGGCCGAGGGCTGGTATTACACCTATGTACCCGCCTTTGTGCAGAACCTCATCATCAACGCCAATCAGGGCACGGACAACGCCGTGCAAACCTCCGACATGGCCGTGGAAGCCGGCAAGGAAGTTTGGATCACCGTGGCCGAAGATTTGACCGTGGAAATCTCCTACGAAGCCCAGCTTCGGGGCGAAATTCCCGCCTATGTGGAGAAGTTCGTCGTCCATGCCTACGTGCCCCTTTCCTGGAAAACCGTAAACATGTGGGCCTGGTCCGCTCCCGACGGCACCACTGCCTTTGACGCTTGGCCGGGCTTCCTCATGACTGAGGGAGAGGACGGCTGGTTCACCGGCAAAGCCCCCACTTGGATTAATTCCCTCATTATCAACGGCAACGAAGGCACCGTCCAGACCGAGGACATCTCCATCGAAGCCAAGGAGCTGTGGATCACCGTCTATGAAGATTTGACCTACGATCTGGTTTATGAGGATCCCAACAAGGCCGTGGACGACATCACCATTCACGCTCATGTCCCCGCCGACTGGTCCGCTCCCAGCTGCTGGGCCTGGTCTGCACCCGACGGCACCAACGCTTTTGCCAACTGGCCCGGAGAGGCTCTGACTCAGGAGGGAGACTGGTACGTGCTGGAGGTTCCCGGCTGGATCAACTCCATCATCATCAACGCCAACGAAGGCACCGTCCAGACCTCCGATCTGTCCGTGGAAGCAGGCAAAGACCTGTGGGTCGTGGTCACCGCCGCCGACAACGCTGTAGTTACCTATGAAGAGCCCGCCGAACTGCCCGCCTCCGCCGAGCCCGAGGCCCCCGCTGAGGAGCCTGCCGAAGCACCTGCCGAGGAGCCCGAAGCTCCCGCCGAGCCCGAAGCTCCTGCCGCAGAGCCGGAAGCCCCCGCCCAGAAGAGCAGCGCAGGTCTGATCATCGGCATCGTGGCCGCCGTAGCCGTAGCGGCCGCCGTTGCAGGCATTATCATCAAGAAGAAAAAGAATTAATGCTCCATTCCTCCGGCGGGTATGCATGCTTTTGCATACCCGCTTCCCCGTATTTAGAATTTAAAGTTTTTCCCTGTTTTTTCAATCTTTTTTGAAGGAGTCACGTTCATGAAACGAGTTTTTGCCCTTTTTCTGTGCCTGTTTTTGCTGCTTCCCCTTTTTAGCGCCTGTTCCAAAGAGGAGGCGGCCTTAGATCCGGCGGAAGCGAACAAGCTGGTCATTTGGCACGATAAGGAAGCCGCCGTCATTGAGGCGCTGGAGCAGTATCTGCAGGCGGCCGTTCCGGAGCTGGAGATTGTTTTTGAAAAGAAGACCAGCCTGACGGACTCCTTAAAGCTGGTGGGCAACGACCCCTCTGCCGCTCCGGATCTGTTTATCTTCGCCCACGATAAAATCGGGGTCTTTGCGGAAATGGGCATTCTTGCCCCCATCGCTCCCCTGATGGAGGAAGGGGCGCTGGACAGCTATCTTCCTATGACCCTCTCCGCCGCCGCTTACAAGGATACCCTCTACCAGCTTCCCCTGTACTTTGAGACCCTGCTGTTCATGTACAACCGCCGGTATATGCAGGATGAGGAGGTGCCCGCCACCACCGATGATCTGCTTGCCTATATGGAGAACAACACCGGCCGGGGTCGCTACGGCTTTGTGGAACAGCACAGCACCGCTTACTACTCCGCCGCCTGGATTCACGGCTTCGGAGGCTCCATCATCGATGAAAGGGGTCTCCCCTTCCCCGACAAGGAGGCGGTAAAGGACGCCCTTGTCTATCACAGCAAGTTTGTATCCCTAATGCCCGGGGAGACGGAATACAACACGGTGAACACCCTGTTTTTGGAGGGGAAGGCGGACGCCACCATCGGCGGCCCCTGGAT
>CAYUHW010000190.1:0-3772 GCA_964444605.1 uncultured Christensenella sp.
GGCGATGATGGTTTCCTCACCGGCGCCGCCCACCAGGCGGTCGATGTTGGCACGAACGGTCACCCGTGCCTTGGCACGCAGTTCAATGCCATCCATGGCCACGGCGGCGATGACGGGGGTCTCGATGACCTTGGGGTTAACGCTCATCTGAACGGCTTCCAGCACGTTTCGTCCGGCCAGGTCGATGGTGCAGGCCTTCTCAAAGTCCAGGGGAATCCCGGCGCCCCGTGCGGCAATCAGCGCATTGACCACTCTGTCCACGTTGCCGCCGGCCATATAGTGGGCTTCCAGCTTGCCGATGGGCAGGTTCATGCCCGCCTTGGTGGCCTTAATGAGGGGGTTGACGATGCGGGAGGGCACAACCTTTCTCAGGCGCATGCCGACCAGCGTGCCGATACCTACCCGCACGCCGGAAGCGCTGGCGGAAATCAGCAGGCCGATGGGCACATAGCTGAACAGGATGGCCAGGAAGATAACAATCAAAACGGTTACAATCAAAGCAAAGGGCATAGTTTTTCTCCTTTTGGTTTTTTCTATTTAGGCACCTGCGATGCCGTAATACAGATGAATGATGGCGTAGATGGCCAGAATAAACAGGGGCACGCCGATGAGAATCCCCACCCACTGTCTGGAGCGCTGTTTCTTCTCCTCCTCGGTTAAGGGGCGGTCTTCCTGAGGGGGCGGATACTCAATGCCGCACTTGGGGCACACCTCCGTGGTGTACAGCACCCCGCACTTTTTACAATACTTCATGCCTCCACCAGCACGCTGAAAGCGCCCTCCTTTACTACGGTGACCTGTGTCCCTGCAGGCACAAAGCTTCCCGCCGTCTCCACGTTGATGCGGCGGCCGTCAATCTCCGCCATGCCTGTGGGGCGCAGGGCGGTCAAAGCCACGCCCTTTTTCCCTACCAGAGACGCTTCTGCAGGCGCCGCTTCCTTTTCGATGCTCTGGCGGTTGACAAGGGGGGAGCGGGAGATGAGCCCCCGCTGGAAGGAGTGCAGGCACAGCACAATCAGCAAGGTCAGAATCAACAGCATAATGGCCATGACGATAACGGCAGAGCTGAAGGAGTTGGTCATAAACTGCATGACAATCACGGCCAAAAAGGAGAGAATTCCCAGACACCCGCACACGCCGAAGCCGGGGATGAACATCTCCACCACCAGCAGAATAAGGCCGATTACGAAGCAAACGATGCAGGGTACGGCCAGACTGCCCAGCACAGCGAATAGATCCATAAGGCACCTCCTGAATTTAAATTTTATTTCCCTGCATATAGTATACAAAAATTTCGTCCCGAATGCAAGGGCTTCCCCGCCTTCTCTTCGGACAGGGAAAAACCGTAAAGGTCATTGAAAGCGGCGGCGGTTCATGGTATATTGAAAGCAGATTCACATGCAAGGAGAGCGTCCATGGACTATCTGAAAAAAGCCCAACCCTTTATGGACGAAGCACGGAGACTGGGCGCCCCCGACGCCGTGGCCTTTTCCATAGAGGACATCGTCTTTGACAGCCGTTCCTTCCTCAAGTGCCGCTTCGGCTGTCCCCAGTGGGGAAAGCACTACACCTGCCCCTCCGGCACGGGCATTTCCATGGAGCAGTACAGGGAGATGTTCGGCCGCTATCAATGGGGGCTCATTGTCCGCACCCACGACCCTATTTCCGCCCAGAAAATCACCCATGCTCTGGAGGCTATGGCCTTCCGTGAGGGGTATTACTGGGCCATGTCTTTGAGCGACTGCCATTTGTGCGACCCCTGCGGCGCCGCAGTAAACACCCCCTGCCCCCACCCGGAGCTGGCGAGGCCGGGCTTTCACAGCATTGGGGTAGATGTGTTTGCCACGGTGAAAAAGTTTGGTTTGCCCCTTTACACCCTCACAAAAGAGGGCAAGGAGCTACCCAACTGGTACGCCGCCGTGTTTATGGAATAGGCAGGAGGCAGCAGGCATGAAGGGCATGAAAAACGGCGCGGCCATAAAGTTTTGGCTGGCGGGAGGACTGATTCTTCTCCTGCTTTTGGGCGGGTGCCTGTGGTACATCCTCGGGAGCAACGCCGCCGATTCCCCTGCAGGCTCCCTCCTTCCACCGCCTCAAGAAGGCGCCCTCACGGTATACATGCTGGACGTGGGGCAGGGGGACGCCCTGCTTCTCGTCTCCCCCGACGGAAAGACCATGCTGGTGGACACGGGCAGAGCCGACAAGACGGAAACCGTTCTGGGGGCACTGCAGTCCCTTGGCATAGAGAAGCTGGATGTGCTTTTGCTGACCCACTGCCACGAGGATCACGCCGGCGGAGCGGCCGCTCTGGTGCAGAAAATCAAGGTGGGAAAAGTCTGCTTTACAGGGGATATATCCGCCTATAGCGGGAATTTGGAGCAGATTCTGTCCCGACGCCGCATTTTGGCGGAAGCGCTGTATGCGGGCATGGAGACAAGCTGGAGCGAAGAATGCGCCGTAGAGGTGCTCTCTCCCTTCTCCGACCGCTTTATGGGGGATGAGAATGACGGCTCCGCCGTGGTGCAGGTGCGCTTTGAAAACAGCAGTCTGCTTTTGTGCGCCGACGCTACCGTAGACACGGAACAGCTTCTTCTGGCCCTATACCCCCTAAGCGCCCTCCGCTGTTCCGCCATAAAGCTGGGACACCACGGCTCTTCCACCTCTTCCTCCGAGGCTTTTCTTCTGGGGGCCGACCCTGGGCTGGCTCTGCTCAGTGTAGGCGCAGACAATGACTACGGACACCCCGCTCCCTCCGTCCTTGATACCTTGGACGCCCTAAATATTCCCTATATTTCCACGGCAGAGGCAGGAACGGTGCAGATTGTGCTTGACGGCAGCGGGGCGCGGGTGATAAAATAATTCAAGTTTGGATATAACGCTGTGAGCGGGAGAGGCCCCCGGAAGTCTGCCAAAGAGAGCCCTGCAAGGTGAGAGAGGGCGCAGGCAAGGGAAGCCGGTTCACCCGGGAGCGGCGCCGGGGAAATTGCAGTAGCCGGCGACGGGGCGGCCCGATACAGCCGAGAGTAAGGCTCGGAGTTTTCCGAGCGAAACAGGGTGGTACCACGAGCGCTTCGTCCCTTGGGCGAGGCGCTTTTTATGTGCCCACAGCATCCGACTGCACAGCAACCGATGTATATACCATAAAAGGAGGACAGCATGGACAATCGTTTGGAACAAATCAAGGCGGCGGCTTTGGAAAAGCTCAGTGCCCTGAAGGAGGAGCAGGAGCTCAGCGACCTTCAGCAGCAGCTTTTCGGCAAGAGCGGCGAACTCACCGCCATTTTGCGCACCATGGGGCAGATCTCCAAGGAGGAGCGGGCCCGCATGGGTGCAGAGGTAAACAAGATCAAGGGCGAGCTTTCCGCCGCCATGGAGGAACGGCGGGCGGACTTCCGCAAAAAGGCTCAGGAGGAGAAGTTTAAGAAGGAGGCTCTGGACGTAACGGAGCCCGGCGTTGTGCCCCAGCCTCTGGGGAGCCTGCACCCCATGACCCAGACCTACCGCACCATCCGCAATGCCCTGGTGGGCATGGGCTTTCAGGTCTTTGACGGGCCGGAGATTGAGCTGGACGACAACAACTTCACCCTGCTGAATCTGCCCCTGGACCACCCCGCCCGGGACATGCAGGATACCTTCTATATCAACGACAAGGTGCTTCTGCGCACCCACACCTCCCCCTGCGAAATTCGGGCGCTGAAAACCTTTAAGCCCCCCTTCCGCTTCCTTATGCCGGGGCGGGTATTCCGTGTAGACGAGGTGGACGCCTCCCACA
>CAYUHW010000191.1:0-3753 GCA_964444605.1 uncultured Christensenella sp.
GGTCATGAAATGTTTGAAATTCCGACAAAAGCCATGCAGGGCGGGGCGGGGCGGCGGCCGCCGCAGGCGGCCCTTTGGCGCCTGTGGCGCCAAAGGATTGCGGCACGCAATCCGCCGCCCCGCCCCTGCGCCTGCAAACAAAAAGAGGACGGGTATCCGTCCTCTTCCCATATTCACACAGTTGCTTACATTCTGTCCAGATAGGCCGCTCCGATGGTGCCCGCATCGTTGCCCAGAGCCGCCCGCCGCACGGGAGGCACGCCGATGTACTCCGCCGCCATAACATATTGGACGGTCTTGGCGTTGAGCTTGTCCATGAGGTAGTCTCCCTGATTGGAAAGACCGCCGCCGATGAGCACCACCTGAGGTCTAAAGCAGCTTACCAGAGAGCCGATGGCCTGACTTAAGCAGTCCGTGTACTGCTCCACCACCTCCATGGCAGGGGCATCCCCCAGCTTGGAGCATTCAAAGGCCGTCCGCCCGTCCACCATGCCCGCTTCCCGCACAAAGCTGTGCATACGGGACTCGGGGTGCTTGTCCATCATGCGCATGGTGTCCCGAATAAGGCTGGAGACGGAGCAGTAGGCTTCAATACAGCCCCTTTGGCCGCAGCCGCACAGTTCGCCTCCCCGCTGGAGGGTCATGTGCCCCAGCTCCATGCCCATGCCGTCGCCGCCGGTAAGCATTCTGCCCCCGGCAATGACGCCGCCGCCTACCCCCGTGCCAAGGGTCAGCATGAGAACGTCCGTACAGCCCTTAGCCGCACCTGCTACGGTCTCTCCCAGCACGGCGCAGTTGGCGTCGTTTCCCGCATAGGCGCGGATGGGAAGCAGACGCTGTACATCCTCCAAAAAGGGCACGTTCTTCCAGCCGCCCATGTTGGCGCACTGGGCTACCACCCCCTTGGCGTTGATGAGCCCGGGGATCCCAAAGCCCACGCAGGGGAAGTCTTCCAGCTTCTGTCCCGTTTTTTCCGCCGCCATCCTGGCCGCTCCCGCAATGTTCCGCACCACCGCCGCATACCCCTTGTGGGTCTCCGTGGGGATGCTGATGCGCTCCATAATGGTATTGTCTTCTCCCACCACGCCGGCTTTGATAAAGGTGCCGCCTACGTCTACTCCCAGTCTGAACATTCTTTTTCTCCTGACTTTTTTGATATTACAACATCTGCAAGGCCTCGGCCACATGGCTGGCCCGCAGCATTCGTTCCTTCAGCAAAGCAAAGGCCTTCCGGGCCCCCGCTCCCAGCAGATAGCTTCCCAGACACGCCGCCTCCACGGGGGTCTTCTTCTGGCACAGCATGGCTAAAACCAGCCCCGTCAACGTATCCCCCGAGCCGCCCTTGGCAAGACCGCTGTTGCCTTCGGCGGTAAGAAAGCACGCGCCGTCCCCTGCAATCACCGTCACCGTCCCCTTAAGCAGCACCGTGCAGCGATGCGCCTGGCTAAACTGCCGCGCAACGCCGATGGGGTCCCGGGCAATCTCCCGGATGTCCAGCCCCGTCAGCCGCGCCATCTCCCCGGGGTGGGGGGTCAGCACAATCTTTTCGTGGAGGAGGGAATACAGCTCCTTATGGCGGGATAAATGGTTCAAAGCGTCCGCATCCAGCACCCCCGGCAGATTGGAGGAGAGCAGGGCGATGAGTATGGGGGAAAAGGTGTGCGCCTGTTCCTCCTCGCCCCAGCCGCAGCCGGCGGCAAAGGCGGTTTTCCCCTTTAGGCGGGGGGCTATTTCGCTTAGGGAAGAGGGCGTCCAGCCATCGCCGACGGAGGAGAACACCGCTTCGGGAAGGCGGGTGTAGTATAAGCGGGCGCTCTCCGTGCTGATAACCTCCAGCACCCCGCAGCCGCCGCCCAAGGCGCTTTGCCCTGCCAGCAGAGCGGCGCCGGGATAGCGGAAGCTCCCTGCCAAAAGCAGACCTCGTCCGTTGTCCCCCTTGTGGGCGTTAAAGGGGCGGGGAGGCAGAGCGGCTTGGGCTTCCGATTGGGAAAAGAGCGTGCATTGTCCGCTTGACAGAGCCCGGAGGAAATAGGGGGTCAAGGCTTCACGATTCAAAGAACTCCTCCTCCTCTTCAAAAAACTCCGAACCCTCTTCGTCGGAGACTTCTGCCTTTATCGCTTCATAGGCCCGCAGGCTGTCCTCCATGGAAAAGCCTCGGCTCATAAGCCGGCGGAGCACCCGCTGCCGCCGCTCCTTTTCCGGAAGCCCCTTTGCCTGGCGGAAATATTTCTCTGCAACCTTTTGGGCGTTTTCCCGGTCTATATATTGCGGAAGGGACTCCATGGCTTCGTCGATGGCTTCCTGAGGCAGCTTATGCTCCCGAAGCTGGCGGACAAGGTGCCCCCGGCTCAAGGGCTTGGTGTTTAGTCTGGTGCGCACAAACTCTCGGGCAAACTGCCCGTCGTCCAGGAGCCCCAGCTCCTTTAAGCGGGCGATGGCGGCGTCCACATCCGCCTCCCCATAGTCAAGACCGTCCAAATAGGTCTGCATCTCCCCAACGGTGCGCATGCGGGCGGTCAGGTACTTCAAGGCGGCGTCCATGGGACTTTCATAAGTAGGTTTCTTCTTCATATGTATGATTGTACCGCAAAAATGCGGGATTGTATAGAAGAAAAATGCCATTTGGGGAGAAGGACTGGTTTTTCGGAGGGAAAGAAGGCAAAAAAGCCGCCCCATGCACAGAAGGCTCCAAGGCGCAAGGGGGGAGATGTCACAGAGTTGTAATATCTTTTTGAATATTTTGCGCAGGGTATGGATTTATGAAAAAAAAGCGTTAAAATGAGAGTACATGAGAATGAGGAGGACTGTATGAGCAGTTTGAACAAGAAGCAAAAGGGACTTGTCTTTGGGGGAACCGCCGCTGTGCTGGTGCTGGCCGCCGTGATTATCGGGATGCTGGTGGGACAGCCCGCCTCCAGCCCCACCCTGGGACAGTTGGGAAGCAAAGCCACCGCCACGCCCAACATCTCTTCTGCAGGCGTAACCATCTCCACCCCTGCCCCGGATGTGGAAAAACAGCAGCAGGAGGAAATGACGCTGATTACCGCCCGCACCACCATGCTGCGGGGCACGTCCATCGGGGGAGTGGATGTGAGCAATATGACCAAAGAGGAAGCTAAGGCCGCCGTTACCGCCGCCATTACGGAGCAGGGACGGGGGGAAGTGAAGCTCACCCTGTTCCATGAGAACGGCAATTTACCCGATATAGACGAGGACGCAGAAGCCGAGACCCCCGAGGAGGAACTGACGGAGGAAGAAAAGGAAGCCCAGGCCGCTCCCATCCTCTTTGCCGCCGCAGAGGGGGGCGTTGTGTATACCCCCAATACAGAGAATCTGATTCTCACCGCCGACGTGGACAAGGCCGTAGACGAGGCCTTTGACCTTATGCGGGAGGCGGGCAATTACGAAGAATTCATGCAGCAGGTGTCCGACATCGCCACCAAGGGCCTGGACATTCCCCTGCCCTTTAAGGCCGATGAGGAATCCGTCAAAACCTATGTGGAGGGCGTAGCCTATTTGGTGGACACCCCGCCCGTAAACAAGGGCTACACCGTAGACGAAACCACCCACAAGCTTACCGTCACCGAGTGCGAGGACGGCTACGGCATCGACCGGAGCGCCCTTGCGGAGCAGATTTTGAACCTTGACCCCACGGAAGAAGCCCAACTCACCATTCCCATGACCGTCCTTACCGGCAGCGACTCTGCCCAGGACTATGTCCTCAGAGGCACCTACAGCACCCAGGTAGGGGG
>CAYUHW010000192.1:0-3737 GCA_964444605.1 uncultured Christensenella sp.
GGGACGGACGTAGCCATTGACGCCGCAGATGTTGTGCTGATGAAGAGCCGCTTAACCGATGTGCCTGCCGCCATTCGTTTAAGCCGTGCTACGCTGAGAATCATTCACGAAAACCTCTTCTGGGCATTTTTCTATAACACCATCGGCATTCCCATTGCAGCCGGATGCTTTGTATGGGCTGGCATTACCCTGAACCCCATGCTGGGCGCCGCCGCCATGAGCCTGAGTAGCTTTTGCGTGGTCTCCAACGCTCTGCGGCTGAACTTTTTTAAAGTGGACGATGCCGGCAAAGATAAGCGGCGGGTTCATAAAGCATGGAAGGCGGAACCGGCCAAGACCGTTACCCAAACCATTCATATCGATGGGCTTATGTGCGGACATTGTGAGATTACCTTAAAGGAGGCTTTGGAGGCAATTCCCGGAGTGGATGCGTGTACTGCCAGCTATGAACAAGGGACTGCGGTGGTGACAATGAAGCAGGAAGTTCCCTTGGAGGCCTTGAAGAAAGCCGTTGAGGAATGCGGGTATATGGTGCTTGACGGCGACACGAAGGCTAAAAGTATAATCAAAACCATGTATGTAGAAGGCATGATGTGCGGACATTGCGAGAATACCGTGAAGGAGGCTGTGGAAGCTCTTTCCGGTGTTGAAAGCTGCGAGGCCGACTATGAGAAAGGTACGGCGGTGGTTGTTTTAAGCCGGGATGTGCCTAACGAAGTTTTAAAGAAGGCCATCGAAGATTGCGGATATATTGTAAACGGCATGGAGTAGCGCTGTGTGCCGATAAAAATCAAAAACTAAAGGAGAACAAGACTATGAAGAAACTCATGAAGATCGAAGGCATTCACTGCGGCGGCTGTGAGGCAAGGCTGAAGAGAGTGCTGGAGGCACTGCCTCAGGTAGAAGAAGCCGTGGCCAGCCATGTAGACGGCACCTGCATCGTGACCTTAAAGGAAGAGGTTGCAGATGAGCTTTTGAAAAAGACCGTTGAAGGTGCTCGCTTCACCGTTCTTGGAATTGAGTAAACCTTATGCGCCCTCATGACAATGCAAATCCCGTCTTCGGATGGGATTTTTGCATATAAAGACGATTTTTATCGTTTTTTTAATTCCGCATATTGCACACAAATGTGCAAGGCCTTATAATATATACAAATCAGAGGAGACTTCCTTTGAGAGGAAAAAACAAATAGGGAGGCAGACACATGAGACTTAAAGACAAGATCGCAATCGTGACCGGCGGGAGCCGAGGCATTGGACGTGCTACCGTGGAAGCTTTTTTAAGAGAAGGCGCTACCGTTGTATTGACGGCCAGTTCTCCCAGCTCTGCCGAAAAAGCAGTCAGACAGATTAAAGAAGCAAATCCTGACGCTAAAATCAGCGGGATTTCTCCTGTGTTGCATGAGTATGCTTCTGTGAAAGAGGCTTTTGCCAAGGTTGCGGAGCAATACGGACGCATTGACATCTTGGTGAACAATGCCGGCATTTCCGACAGCACTCCCTTTGCCAATTATACGGAAGAACAGTTTGACAAGGTTATGGATTTGAATCTGAAGGGTGTATTCAATGCCACCAAGGCGGCCAGCGAATACATGCTGGCACAGGGAAACGGCGTTATTTTGAACACCTCCTCTATGGTCAGCGTGTACGGGCAGCCCGGCGGCGTAGCGTACCCCGCTTCCAAGTTTGCCGTCAACGGAATGACCCTTTCCTTGGCTCGGGAACTTGGCCCCAAGGGCATTCGCGTCAACGCTGTAGCTCCCGGCATTACGGAAACGGACATGATGAAGGCGGTTCCCAAGAACGTAATCGAACCCCTTATTGCGCAGATTCCTTTGCGTCGTCTCGGCCAGCCCGAAGACATTGCCAACGCCTTTGTGTTCTTGGCTTCCGAAGAAGCGTCTTACATCACCGGTGTGGTGCTTCAGGTAGACGGCCTTGCCAGAAGCTGAGAAAAGATGAAAAAGGTTCGCATCTCTGTCCTTTGCAGGACGGAATATCCGGAGCTTATGGAGGCATACGAAAATCCGTCTTTGGAAGCCCCCTGCAGCGTTCAGGTGGGACAGGTATTCCTTTGCAACGGGTGGCAGCAGCCCGAGGGCTTTTGCCAAAGCGCATGGGACACCCTCTCCCCCTTCGTCATGGCCCTTAGCTGTGGCGCAGAGGGGATATACGGGAATTGGATGAAAAATCCCCGTTCCGCCATGCTCTCCTGCAATGACGGCTTCAGACCGGTGACATTCTATTTGGAAGCCCTGGATGAGGATGCAGACTAAATAAAAACACTTTCATCCGCACCGAATCGGTGCGGATGTTTTTGCATGCATCATAAGCCGTATAAGAGAGTTTTTCTTGACGGATTCATGAAAATACGTGTATTATAAGCACAATGAACGCAATGGGCTAGGCAAGGAGGGCGATGGATTTATGGCCGATGTAACGAACAAGGTTGAGGACGAAAAATGCTGCTGCGGCGAAGAAAGACATAAGGAGCGTTCTCAAGAGGAGGTTACCAGGCTGATTCATCGGCTTAACCGCATTGAGGGGCAGGTACGGGGCATCCGCGGCATGGTGGAAAGAGGGGCTTACTGCCCTGACATTTTGGTGCAGGCGGCGGCAGTGAATGCGGCGATAAATGCCTTTAATAAGGAGCTTTTGTCCAATCACATTCGGACTTGCGTAGCCCAGGACATTCGGGACGGCAAGGATGAATCCGTGGATGAATTGGTTGCTACACTTCAAAAACTGATGCGGTAGCACCGTTCAACTTTTGCACCTCTCCCCTGCCCTTTTGGTGCAGGGGAAAATAATTATATTCTTTTGATTTTTCTAACCGGTAATTCCAAGTTCCTTTTCAAGAGCATTAATATCCTTTTGGGAGCGGAGCAAGCGGCACTTGTCCGGATACTGTTCCATGGCGGTGCGCAAGTCCTGCCGTTTTTTACCTGTTCGCCCCTTCCATAGAATCCACCAAATAAAAGCGGCATCCAGCTTTTCCTTGCATCCCTCGGCCATATCCGGACGGGATGTATTTCGGTAGCGAAGAAATCTGCAAAAGGCTCTGTGCAGGCATGCAAACCGATTTAAGGCCACAACATAAATCTTATCCGCTTCCTGCAAACGGCGGGCATAGGATAACTTGGTATAATTGCCGTCGATGATCCAGGCGGTGTGGGTGTCCATGAACGCCTCTATCTCTTTTCTTGATACCGCCCGATCCTTTTCCTGCCAGTTTGGAAGGTGGTGCACCGCATCTAAGTGCAAAACGGGAGCGGTATACAGCTTTCCCAGCTTTTGCGCTAATGTGGATTTTCCCGAGGCGCTATAGCCGATGAGCACAATCTTCATGATGAACCTCCCCCACTAAGATAAACAGATAAGAAAAAACCACATCCGTTCAAACAGATGTGGTTTCTGGCTGCGGAACTAGGATTTGAACCTAGACAATACGAGTCAGAGTCGTAGGTGCTGCCATTACACAATTCCGCAATGTTTCGAAATCCCGAGGTGCCGTCCGTTCGAGTGATAACACCCGCCTCTCGGCAGGTGGTCAGGCTGTGAATCGCCGCAATCTTCCTGAACAGGCAGGCGTGACATAATCGACTCAACTGGCCAATCCGTATACACTCTGTGGGTTTATCACAAAAAACGTAACGCACACCGCAGGATCTTGTGGTGGGGTTAGTTGGGATCGAACCAATGACCTCCACGATGTCAACGTGGCGCTCTAACCAGCTG
>CAYUHW010000193.1:0-3725 GCA_964444605.1 uncultured Christensenella sp.
GATAAAGGCGTAGGAGGTGGGGTCCCAGGCGGTGTACCCGCGAGCTTCAAATGTGGCACGCAGACCCCCGGAGGGGAAGGAGGAAGCGTCCGGCTCCCCCTGAATGAGCTCCTTGCCGGAAAACTCCATGAGTACCCGCCCGTCGGGGGCGGGGGCAATAAAGGCATCGTGCTTTTCGGCGGTGACGCCGTTGAGAGGCTGGAACCAGTGGGTGAAGTGGGTGGCCCCCTGCTGCACCGCCCAGTCCTTCATGGCGGCGGCCACAATTTGGGCTACCTGAGGATCCAATCGTGCGCCCTCATGGATAGTCTTCTTCAAAGAAGCGTAGACGGAAGCAGGGAGGGTGGCTTTCATCCTCCTATCGTCAAAGGTCATGGAACCGAAGTAGTCGGGAATAGTCTTCATATTGGTGCCTTTCTTGCCCGGTGCCGGGAGAGGGTCTCCCTTTGCACCATGGGGATTAGTATAGAGCAAATCCCCATGGGGGTCAAGGAAAAATATACAAAAAAATATATTATTTTGCCCCCGCCAATTGCCGTCAGGTTCCCTTGGGGCATCTTTACGGGAAGGGGATATGTGCAAAAAGGGGCGGGGCGGCGGTTCGCAAAGCGAACCCTTCCGTGCCCCGCAGGGCACGGAAGCAAAAGGCGGAGCCTTTTGCCGCCCCGCCTATGCACACGCAAGTTTTCTTTTTTTCAGCCGAATCAAGAGCCAAAGCCCCCAAAGGATCGTGGGAATGGAAATGATTTGAGAGGTGGACAGGGGGCCTATAAACCCACGGTACCCATCTCCCCGCAAAAACTCCAGCAAAAAGCGGCTTATGCCGTAAAGAAAGAGGTACACTCCCAAAAGCGCATTCCCCTCCTTCCCCTTTCGGTGCATACCGTGGAGAAGGACAAACAGCCCGCCCTCCAGCACCGCCTCATATAGCTGCACCGGAAGCAACGGCTCATGGTGAGGGGCAATGGCGGAGGCGGTAAAGTACAGCCCCAAAGTCTTGCCGGGAATCCCGTAGCAGCAGCCCGTGCAGAAACACCCCAGCCGCCCAAAGGCGTGTACCAAGGGCACCACAGGCATAAGCCGCTTTAGCAGGGAGGAGAAAGACAGGCGGGCGGCTTTCCCATAGAGATACGCTCCCAGCAAACAGCCGTATAACCCTCCGTAAAACACAAAGCCGGAGAGCAGGTAGGTCTGCAAAAACCAATCCGTGTGGGTAAAGAGCTTCTCCCAATTCTCCGCCAGGGCAGGAAGCTGGGTTAAAAGGGACAGCAGTTTTGCCCCTATAAAGGTGCCCACAAGCCCCCATAAAAAGGCCATCTCCGTGTCGGCGCTTTCCCGCAGATTCAGTTTTGCCCGGCGCTCCTCCAGCTTAAAATACAGCACCGCCAGCAGGATGCCAAGGCCTGCCAGCAGTCCGTAGGTGGGAATGTCTTTTCCTAAAATGTGTACGTTTGGGAGCATACTTTCTTACCGTTTTCCAAAAAAGTATACCGCAGCCGAAAAAGCTGCGGTACGGGGAGAGGTACTATGTATGGAGATTACATAAACTTAGAAAAATCGATGCTGCTGCCGGCTGCTCCCAGAATGCTCACGCAGGCCACACAGGAGACGAAGAAAATGGCGCCGCCGATGAGACCGATGAGGGAGAGGACGAACCCGGCCGTGCGAATTCCGCCGGTGTAGCCGTTCTTTTTGGCACTGCTGGCCAAGACCAAGCCGATGATGCCCAAAATCACGGAGATGGCGGAAGAGTAGCCAAACCACCAAAGCAGAACGGCGATGATGCCCAGCACCAAGCTGGCGATGGCTGCGCCCTTACCGGGGGTACTGCCGTTGTTGTAATTGTTCTCCTGCATGTTGTCTTCAAAATCAAAATTCGTTTCCATATCCCAATCCTCCTAATTTCTCTTTTTTGCACTTAACTCAATTGAGTTAAATACTTACGGATTCAGTATAAGAAGTTTATCTTCTTTTGTCAATATTTTTCCGCACGTTCCCGTATAAAAAAGAGAGCCGCAGGGTCTTTCCTTTGCTTTTTTCTTATGCAGTTTGCAGGAAGTTAACGAAATCTCTTTCTTTTTTCTTCCAATCTCCCCGTACGTCAAAAGCCCCGAACCGACAGGTTCGAGGCTTTTGTTGAGGCAAATGACCCCGTGGCACAGGGGTCTCGGAACAGCCAAAAGGCTTAGAATTTGCTCTTATCTGCCCACAGGCCCAGAGCGGGGTTGGGGATGAAGTAAATCTCCTCTCCGTCGGGCAGGGTGTTGTAGCCGTACTGGAGCTTCTCGGGGTCGTACTTCTTGACCATTTCGTCATAGTCCGCCCACTGATAGCCTACGCCCTCAATCTCCTCTTGGGAAATCTTTTTGGTGCAGTAGGTAATGGAGAAGCGTCCGTCGCTGGAGCCGTGAATCAGGTGGGCAGCCGCCCCCATGTTGGCACGGATGTCCTCGTTCTCCGGCTTTTCAAACTCCTCCAAGGTGTGGAGCCGTCCCTTATAGCCGTACTTGCGGATGAGTGCGTCTACGGTCATGTCCTCGCCGAAGCGCTCGATACCGGGGGCCAGAATAATCAGCTCCCCGCCGTCGGCCATGGCCATGCGGGTGCGGTAAACCGCCTTGTTCCCCAGCCAAGTGGTGCGGAACTCCGAGGGCACCAGATAGACCACGCACTTTTTCAGCGGCTCTACAAAATCGAGATTCTTCTGCTGGGCCAGCTTGATGGCTTCTTCCAGTCCCTTCCGCCCTTCGCTGATGAACAGACCGTGGGTGTGAATAATCCCGCCGGGAGCGGTGGTAACGGTAAGCACCCACAGAAGGGGTACCTTCTGCATATAGTGCTCCAAAGCGTAGTCAAAGACCTTCCGCACGGGGGTGTGGTCCCGTCCCATCATGCGCTCCATGCCGTACACGGCGCCTACCATGTGGGACTTGTTGATCATGTCCGCTCCGCCTACGCCGACAAAGACGTTCTTGGCGTGGTTGGACATGCCGATGACCTCGTGGGGCACCACCTGTCCGATGGACAGCACCAAGTCGTAGGAGGGATCCATGACCAGCTTGTTGACTTCCACGTCAATGGGGTCATGCCAGAGGCCTTCGGTGACCTCCTCCAAATAGGAAGCGGGCACCTCCCCCAGCTTCACCACGTCCGTGCGCCAGTTGTGCACCAGATACCGATTATGGGGGATATCCCCGAACATGGCGTCCATCTCCTCCTCCGTCACAGGCACATGGGTGCCC
Source organism: uncultured Christensenella sp. (assembly GCA_964444605.1). Lineage (GTDB taxonomy): Bacteria > Bacillota > Clostridia > Christensenellales > CAG-138 > RUG472. Next base: position 3,243 of record CAYUHW010000193.1, read on the forward strand.
AGGGCGGGCAGGATGTCCACCTCAACCCCGCGCTCTGTGAGGGCGTGGTAGTAGAGGTTGGTGAGAAGACCTGCGTTGGAATGGAAGCGGGTAAAATCGGGAGGAAGGAGAAGCACTTTTTTCAAAGAGCGTCCCTGCAGGGACTCCAAAACGGCAGAGGACAGCTCTTGGCGGGAAAGTCCTTCCTCCCTGGAAGCGACTTTGAAGATCTCCATAGCGGATTACACCCCGCTGTAGGCAGAGAAGCCGCCGTCAATGGGCAGCACCACGCCGGTGATGAAGGAAGCGGCCTCATTGTTCAGCAGGAACAGCATGCCGCCCAGCAACTCTTCGCTTTCGCCGAAGCGGTTCATGGGCGTAGCGGCCAAAATCTTCCCGGTGCGGGGGGTGGGGGTGCCGTCCTCGTTATAAAGCAGGGCGGCGTTCTGCTGGGTTACAAAGAACCCGGGAGCGATGGCGTTGACCCGAATGCCCACCTTGCTG
>CAYUHW010000194.1:0-3724 GCA_964444605.1 uncultured Christensenella sp.
GTTCTGCAGGGGGAAGAGAATGTTCTGCTTGACGGTCATGTGCGGGTAGAGAGCGTAGTTCTGAAATACCAGGCCTACACCGCGATTTTCGGGAGTCAACGCAGTGACGTCATTTTCTCCGAAGAAAATCTGACCCTGTGTAGGCTTCTGCAAACCGCAAATCATGTACAATGAAGTACTCTTTCCGCAGCCGGAGGGCCCCAGCAGACCGATAAGCTTGCCATCGGGGATGGTGAAGCTGACGTTGTTGACCGCCACGACTTCTTCCGAAGACTTTTTGTTACGGCTGGGGAAAATCTTGGTAATGTTCCGCAATTCTACTTTCATACGTTCATTCCTTACTTTTTATTGTTATCTGTCCCGGGCAGGGCCTTTAATAGGGATCTCGAATCGCCTTTTTAGCGGCGTATTCTTCTTTGTAACGAATCATGTCGGCCGGGGTGTCAAAAATCATCTGGCTGGCATAATCCACCGTCACCGTGTGGGAGAGCACCTCGTGCAAAGGAGTATGGGCTTTGGTGCCGAAAATCAGCACCGCCTGCAAAATGAGCATCCCCACCAACACCAATGTGCCTGTAAAACCGATTCCGCCGAAAACCAGCAGGAAAGCAATGAGCACCGGCACCATGGTTTCCAGCGTGAATTTTCCAAGGAGGGTGCGCACCAGCAGCAGAAGCGGCGTTATGCGCACACCGTCGCTGCGCATAACGGCCAGACCGAAAATCTTCTTCCCAAGGGTCTGTCCGTTCTTAAACAGCAGAGGCACCATATATTCAAGTATAAGATAAGAAATCAGAAAAGAAAAGGTTAGAATTAAGATGGAGAGCTGCATTACCTGCGCCAAAGCCAACTGCGTATGCTCATCTCCGTTCAAAGCGTTGTATGCCTGCTCATAATTGGCTCTGGAGTCAGGATCCATGGCTTCGTACTCGTCCTGGGTAATGCTTAGGGAGATGCCGTATTCCGCTTCGTACTTAGTATACAAGTCTGTAAGTGCCGTATACTTTTCATCATAGCCTAAGAGCAAAGACAGCAGACAGCCGATGCCCACCACCAGTATGCCAAGAAGAATACCGTCCAAAAGGAAGGCGGTAAACCTCTTCAGCAGGTTTGCTTTTTGCAAATCAAACAAAGCTCTATCCCCTCTCTGCATTACGCACGCCGCCGAATGCCTTCAATTCTAAGTCATAGTACAGCGGATTGAGGCACGAACTTAATGCCTCAGGTACATTGTACAATGATTTAAAAATAATTTCAACCTAAATTCTTTTTTTCCGACATATTATATCGTTTGCTTTTCAATCTTCCCTGTGCATGGGGTGTTGACTTTGCCTCTCAGGTGGAGTAAGATGCTTGCATATGGATTTTAGAAGCAAGCGAAGGAAGCGCAAATACAGAAGATGAAGAAACTGCTGATTACCGATTTGGACGATACCCTGTATGATTGGACCGGTTTTTTTGTGCCGGCTTTTTATGCTATGGCGGAAGAGATTGTATCCATAACCAAAATTGAGCAGTCTCTGCTCCTCCAGGAATACAAGCAGGTGCATCAGGCACTGGGCACTTTAGAGTTCCCCTATGCCACCCTTCGCCTTCCTTCTATTCAAAAGTTTTTTGCGGGTCTGTCCGACGGGGAAGTTAAGGAGGCACTGCGCCCTGCCTTTAAGCGTTTCAACTTCATTCGGGAAGAATATCTGCATCTTTTTCCGGGCGTAAAGGAGACGCTGGATTGTCTTCGCAAACGGAACGTGGATGTCATCGGCTACACGGAGTCTTCTCAGGAAAACGGGTTTTACCGTCTGCAAAAGCTGGGAGTGGACGGATACTTTAAGCACGTATACGCTTTTGTCAGTAGCTTTAAAAGCGCCTATGCCGTAGACGGCCGTGTGAAGACCGTTCAGACAAAAAAGCCCGATCCTGCGGTTCTGCGTCAAATCCTGCAAGCGGAAAACAGAGCGCCGGAAGAGGTCGTGTATGTGGGGGACAGTCTCATTAAGGATATTTACATGGCCAAGCACGTGGGCGTTACCGCCGTTTGGGCGCAGTATCCCGAGAGAAACAAGGAGTTGGGCGAAAAGCTGTACGCCATTACAAGCTGGACGGAGGAGGATTTTGCTCTGGAGCGGCGGCTGTCACGGCATATGGACGAAAGCGGCATAAAGCCGGACTATACGATTTCCGCCTTTCCTCAGCTTCTGGACATTCTATAAGGGCTACAGTATATCCAGTTCCCGAAGAATCTGCACGGATGTTTCTTCGGCGGGGATATACGCAAGGGACTCAATTGAAAAAGGCATGGGCACTGCTCCGTCCAAGCGGATCAGCGCCTTATTTTTTATTACCCGCTCCCGATTTTCTTTTAGGGACGCCCGAAGAGCGGGCTGAGATATCTCTTCAAGATGTTCAAAAAGTGTATCCAGACTTCCGAATCTGTGCATCAGCTTGGCCGCCGTCTTTGGGCCCACATGGGGCACTCCGGGAATGTTGTCCGAGGCATCCCCCGTGAGAGATTTGTAGTCCGCATATTGCTCTGCCTCTATGCCCAAACGTTCATAAAGGTATGCCTTGTCCCATCTTTGAGTCAGCTTCCCACGATAACGAAGAACGGAAACATTGTCCGATATCAACTGAAAAAAATCGCTGTCGTAGGAGAGAATGTCTATCTCCATGGATTCTCCGAAAGCATGGGCATAGGCGGCCACCAAATCGTCCGTTTCACAATCAGCGGTCTCCAGATAAGCGATTTTCAAATGCTCGAGACAACGGAAAATGTTCGGAAGCTGAGAAAAGGGAGTCTCCTGTTCCGGCATGCCTTCAAAGCTTGGCCGATTGGCCTTGTAGTTTTCATCAACCAGAGTTCTGGGGTTTTCATGCTCGCCGTCAAAGAAAACGGCCGCGTGGGTGGGATTGGTCATGCGGATGACCTTCAGCAGCGCTCCGAGGAAGCCGAGCGTTCCGTGTACGGGCTGCCCCTGTTTCCCCTGAATGCGGGCAGGCATACCGTAAAACATTTGAAACAGCAGGTTGCTTCCATCCACCAGCAGTAATTTCATGGCGCTCTCCCCCATTTTCTCCAAAGGATACCTGTATTATACTAAAGCGCTTGCCTCTATGCAAGAAAAAACAAAAAGCAACAGACGGTTGCTTGCGTATGGCTTAGGCGGATGCTATACTGTTCATCGGAGGTGAACATATGGAAACCAAAGATATTCTTGCTGAACTGCGAGCCAAGAGTGGCCTTTCTCAGGAGGCATTGGCGGAAATGCTCCATGTAACCCGTCAGGCTGTTTCCCGCTGGGAGACGGGAGAAACCACACCCAACGTAGAAACTCTGAAGCTTCTCTCCCGCATCTTCGATGTCTCTATCAATACGCTTCTGGGCTCTCCAAGAAAGCTAATCTGTCAATGCTGCGGCATGCCCCTTGAAGATTCGTTCCTTAGCCGGGAGCCTGACGGCTCCATCAATGAATCCTACTGTAAGTGGTGTTATGCGGACGGTGTCTTTGCCTATAAGGATATGGAAACCTTAATGGACTTTTTGTGCGGTCATATGTCTAATGACCAGTGGCCGCCGGAACAGGTTCGGGCATACCTGAATAGTCTCCTTCCCACCCTGACCCATTGGAAAAAGCCGGAGTAGCTCCGGCTTATTTATGTGAAAAAGTCTACAGTTTTTTAGCTTTCTGCTTCAAAACTTCAAAGAAGTTTCCTCTTAAATATTTTT
>CAYUHW010000195.1:0-3716 GCA_964444605.1 uncultured Christensenella sp.
CCGATGAGGCAGGGGTTGTTCTTGGTCTTGCGGGAGAGGATGCGGATGACGCTGCGGATCTCGCTGTCACGGCCGATGACCGGGTCCAGCTTCTGATTTTTGGCCAGGTCCGTCAAGTTCTGCCCGTACTTTTTCAGCACGTCATAGGTGTCCTCCGGGTTGTCGGAGTTCACCTGCCGGTTTCCCCGCACCTTCTGCAGGGCGGAGAGGTACTTTTCCTTCTCCACGCCGTACTTGCGGAACAGGGGCCCGAGGGTGCTGTCCGCTTCCTCTATGAGCCCCAGCATAAGATGCTCTACGGAAATGTAGCTGTCCCCCATGCGCTTTGCTTCCTGTTCAGCGCAAAGGAGGGCGGCGTTGAGCTTTTCTGAAAGACGGGTCTGCCCGGAGGAAGCGGAGTAGGAGGCCAGGGAGGAGAGTTTGTTAAGAATCTCCCCCTTGAGGCTCTCTAAGTTTACGCCCATGGAGGCAAAAAGCTGGGCGTTTAAATCGTCGTTTTTGTCAATGAGAGCATAGAGCATATGAAGCTGCTCTACCTCGGTATGACGGTATTGTTTGCAAAGTGCGTCTGCCGATTGAATGGCCTCGGCGCTCTTTTGCGTGAATTGCTCTGCGTTCATAGCATGCTCCTTTCTTATATGGTTGGTGAATAAAGACAATCCCTCAGTCTTACCCCTTCCGCTGCCTTCAAAAACAGGAGGGACGGACTTAACGGCCAAACAGACAGATTAAGTTTTCCGCTATATGCTTTTTGAGCGGTATAAGTCAACCCTTCAGGCTTACTCGCTTCGCTTCTTACATCAGCTTCCACACCTGCTCGCAGAAGGCGGCGGGGTTGTCAAGGGGCAGACCCGCCATAAGCAGGCTCTGGTCATAGAGAAGGCTTGCATAGGCAGAAAGCTCCTCCTCCCCAAGGCCGCCCAGCTTTTGGAAGACGGGGTGCTCCGGGTTCAATTCCAGCACGAAGGAGGCGGGAAGCTCCGAGCCGTTGGGGGTGTTCTTGAGTACCTTGTACATCTCCACGGACAAGCCGCCGTCGGTGTTCAAACAGGCGGCGCTGGTTTTGAGCCTGTCGCTGAGGCGCACGTCCTTAACCTTTCCCTCCAAAGCCGTCTTTATTCTCTCCAGCAAATCCCTGCTCTCTTCCTTCTTCTCCTCCATGGCCTTCTTTTCCTCTTCGGTGGAAAGCTCCAGATCCTCATCGGAGGCGGACTTAAAGGACTTGCCCTCGTAGCTGTCCAGAATGCGGATGGCAAACTCGTCTACATCGTCCACCATGCACAGCATGTCGTAGCCCTTGTCCCGAATCTGCTCCGTCTGGGGCATGTGCAGAACGTGGGTCAAAGAGTCCCCTGCGGCATAGTAGATATACTTCTGCTCTTCGGGCATCTTCTCCACATACTCCTTCAAGGACACCAGCTTCTCCTCCTTGGCGGAGTGGTACAAAAGCAGATCCTTGAGGAAGTCCTTGTTCATGCCGTACATCTCGTACACGCCGTACTTAATGGACTGGGCAAAGGCCTTGTAGAAGATTTCGTACTTCTCCCGCTGGTTGTTCAGCAGCTTCAAAAGCTCGCTCTGAATCTTCTTCTTCAGGTTGTTGGCAATGGCGGAAAGCTGGCGGTCGTGCTGGAGCATCTCACGGGAGATGTTCAAAGACAGATCGGGGGAATCCACCAGACCCTGCACAAAGCCGAAGTACTCGGGGAGCAGCTCCTCGCACTTGTCCATGATCATAACGCCGTTGCTGTAGAGCCTGAGTCCCCGCTTAAAGCTCTTGGTGAAGAAGTCATAGGAGGCCTTTTTGGGGATGAACAGCAGGGCGGTGTAGGAAAGGGTGCCCTCGGCCTTAATGTGCAGGGTGGCAAGAGGCTCCTCCATGTCATAGAAGGTGTCCTTGTAGAATTGGTTGTACTGCTCCTCGGTGATCTCGTTCTTGTTCCGCCGCCACAGGGGCACCATGCTGTTGAGGACGGTGTCCTCCATTACGGTTTCGTACTCGGGCTTATCCTCGGGAGAATCCTCCTTCTTTACGCTCTTCTCCTCCATCATGCGGATGGGGTAGCGGACATAGTCGCTGTACTTTTTGACAAGAGAGGACAAAGTGTAGCTTTGCAGGAAGCGGCCGTAGTCCTCCCCTTCCTCGTCCTCCTTCAATGTCAGCACAATCTGGGTGCCTACGGAGGGGTAGTCAAAATCTTTGATGGTGTAGCCGTCCTCCCCGGAGCTTTCCCACACATGGCCTTCCCCGTCTACGGTGCGGGAGTAGACCTTGATGTTCTTAGCCACCATAAAGGCGGAGTAGAAGCCTACGCCGAACTGGCCGATGACGTCCAAATCCTCCTTCTTCTCCTCCCCCAGACTCTCCTTAAAGGCTCTGGTGCCGGACTTGGCGATGGTGCCCAGGTTGCTCTCCAGCTCCTCCGCCGTCATGCCGCAGCCGTTGTCGGTGATGGTCAGGGTGCGGGTGGTCTCATCGGGGGTCAGGCGGATGAAGTATTCGCTCCTGTCCATGCTGGTGTCCCCGCTCTGCATGGCGGCATAGTACCGCTTGTCGATGGCGTCGGAGGCGTTGCTGATCAGCTCCCGCAGGAAAATCTCCTTGTGGGTGTAGATGGAATTTATCATCAGATCCAAAAGCCGCTTGCTTTCTGCTTTAAACTGTTTCTTTGCCATGGTTGTTACCGCCTTTCCAAAACTTTTTAGCACTCAAGCACTCAGAGTGCTAACTCATGCTTTTACTATACACCCATCCCGAAAAAATGCAACCGTTCCCCGTGGGTTTTTACAACAAATCCACATTTGCGCCGTATTCGTTGAAAGGAAAAGGGTTCCGGCCTAAAAAGCAGCTTGCCTCTGTTGCGCCCGGGGAAAAATATGCTATACTTTAAATGAACACGTTCATTTTATCAAAACAAAGGAGACATCTATGGAACAGACCCTTTTTGCACTGCTGAAGGAGGGGGCGCCTTTAAAGCCCGTGGACATGGGGGACTTTGCCCGTGTGGATAAAAACGGCCTGCACTTTACGCTGGAATGCTGGCAGGCGGGGGACTTGGGGCAGTTGAGCCGGGTGAAGATGAAGGGCATGCTGGGGCTGATGAAGATGGAGACCCTGGTCTTTACCCCCCTAACCGCGGATGCGCCTTTATATTCCTTTGACTATATTCACGCCATGGGGCAGGACACTTTGCTGCTGGAACTGTACGACACCCAGTTGGGCGCCTTTGACGGCACTCCCTGGGAGCAGGTGCTCAAGCAGGGGCAGACCCTTCCCGACAACAACCTGGAGCCCCGCTGGTACGACGGGCTGAAGCTCTCCCCCACCCTGAGCAAAAAGGGGAAAAAGCTGCAGGCCCCCATGGAAGCCTTGGCTGAGGGGTGGACAAAGGTGTATATGGAGGAATTGAAAAAGGCGCCTGCCTGCGATATCGCCCAAAAGCGGGAGAAGGTGGGGGCGTATGTGCAGGGACTGCTTACAAAAGGGGGCCCCTCCGTGAATCAGTTTAAAAAGCTCATAGGGGAGGCGGCGGCCGAGGAGCTTTTCTCCCGCTATATCTTCCCGGCAATGGAGTAAGCCTCCGTCTTTGCCGGAGGCAGTGAAATTTGCGCTTTGCGCAAGTGAAATATGCCTGTGGCATGTGAAATATTGCTTCGCAATGTGAAATCTGCCTTTTGGGCAGGTTGTGGATGGGACGCTTAGCCGTCCCTTTTAT
>CAYUHW010000196.1:0-3711 GCA_964444605.1 uncultured Christensenella sp.
TCCGCTACTTTGCCCGGGAGTACCAGCACGTCAACATCCCCGCCCGCAGGGGGTAGGGAAAACTTTTTTAAGCCCTACGGGGCTTTTTATTTTTACAAAAAAATCACCCCTTTCAGGGTGATTGTACGGTTCCTATAAGTCCTCCATGGGTTATTCCGCGGACAGCACCCAAGTAAGGCAGGGGGCGGGGGCAGAACCGATGGCGGTGACGGTGCCGTCGGGGTGGAGGCACAGGGCCCAGCTGCCCGAAAGAGCCAGCTCCTGCACGTTGCTTTCATCTTCCAGTTGGGTGCAGAGGGACTGTACCCATGGCCGCAGGGGCAAAAGGCGCAGGGAGCCGTCCCGAGCGACCCCGGCCAGCATGGTTTCGGAGGCGTAGAGGTGGAGGATATCCGTCCAAGAGGAGAGGTCAAATTCATTGCACAGCACCGTGCCCTCCCGGGTGAGTCCCGCCGTCCAGCCTATATTCACTGCCAAGTCCGAAAGGTTCTTCCAGTCCTCGTGCTGCCCGGAGGCCGCCGTGCAGAGGAAGGTGCCGTCCTGCCGCAAGGCCCCAAGGACGCTGTTCCCTGCAAAAAGGCGGGTGATGCCCTGCCAGGAGGCGGTTTGCTCCATGTCCCCATAGCCGCAGTGGAGGATTTTCCCCTCTTGGGTCAGGGCGTAGGAGTCGAAATTCCCCGCCGCAATGGCGATAACGTTGACCCAGCATTCGGTATTGCACTGGCCGTAGGTATTGTCCCCTGCGGCTAAGACCCGTCCGTCCTCCGTGAGAGCCAGGGAATGGCGGGTGCCTGCGGCCACGGCGGACACATGCATCCAGCTTTGGGTGTTGCACTGGCCGTAAGTATTATCTCCTGCAGAGACCACGGTCTTTTCCGCCGTGACACCCAGTCCGTGGCTTTCCCCTGCGGCAATGCGTCCCTGGGGACGCTGGGCACGGAGAGTTTCCGCCTCTTCCATGGCCTGCCACTGCTCATCGGTGACGCCCTGACTCATGGCCAGAGCCTTTTGGGCGTCCTCCTGCCCCGTAAGCTCCACGGACAGAGCCTGGGCCTGTTGGGCGGCATCCAAGTAGGCGCCCAGTCCCGTAAACAGTTCCAGGGCCAGCTCCTTGTCCCCTGCCTGCAGGGCGCTCAGGGCTCGCCGGTAGCGGCAGTCGTCCAGACGGGTGAGGGCGTCCTCATATCCGGCGGACTCACGGAAGAAGGCTTCCGCCTCCTCAAACTTTCCTGCCCCGTAGGCTTCTTCCCCCTGCCTGTAAAGGCACTCCAAGGCCCGGCGGGGGGCGTCCTCATAGGCACCCAAGGCCAAAAAGACCTCTTGGGCGGCGGTATAGTTCCCTTGGGCTAAAAGCTGTGCCCCGTAGGCATATTCCACCTGCTGTTGGAGGCCCGCTTGTCCTGCGTCCTCGCCTTTTTTAGCTAAGGTTCGGGCTTTTTCCATGTCTCCCGCTTCTGCGGCGGCAAAGGCCTGTTCCCGATACATATCCCCCTTGCCCCCTTCCCAGCGCATAAACAGCACCAGCAGGCACAGGGAAAGAAGGCTCACGAGGGGCAGGGCAAAGCGGAGAAACTGCCTGTCCTTCCTGCGGTTAAGAGCCTTTTTGGAAACTTTTTTGGAGGTCTTTCCCTTGAGAGAGACCGCTTTTTTGGATGGCTTGGTCGTTTTCATGGCTTACAGATACTTCCACAGATAGTTGTTCATATAGCCGGAGTTGATCCCCGAGGCCGTGGAGAGGATGATGTACACCTCGTCGATGCCGTGGTCGGCGATGTACTCGCTGACCGTACAGCCGGCGATGCTGAGGCTGAAGTAGTCCGCCCGCAGATCCACGGAATGCACCTCGCTGTAGTAGGGCATCAGGTAGGGGATGAAGCAGTTGCCGTAGGAATCGCTGATGACAAGGCACTTTCTGTCTGCCCCGTCGGCACCGGTGACAAACTTCCGCCAAGGCCCTCGGGTACTGCCAAGGTACGCCTGATAGGAGTGGCGGGTGGTGACCATGTACACGTCCTCCTTCTCCCGGCCGGTTTTGTCAATGAGATACCCGGTGGTGGGGAGCAGGGGGAGAATGACGTCGATGGGCTCCTTGGAATAGCCGGGCTGGGCGCCGGTGGAGCCGACGAAGTCGGTGTAGTGGACATAGCTGTAATCTTCATAGGAAGCGGCGGCGATGCCCTGGGTTTTGAGAAGGGCCTGAGCCACATAGCAGGCCGCACGGGGGGTCCAGTGGTGATCCGTGTGGAACCACAGGGCCTCTCCGTCCAAAAGGGGCTGCTCCAGCACCTTCTGAGTGCTGACGATGACAACGCCCTCCTGCACATATTCCTCCAAGGTCTTCTCCACATCGCTGCCCCAGCCCACGTACATGCCCCGCTGGAGGGGGTGGGAGATGCCGGGGAAGGGGACGTGGGTAAAGTACACCTTGCCGTCTTCGGGGAGGAGGTTGCGATAGGCGTTGAGCACCTCCACGGCGTTTTGCATCTCCTTTTTTTCAAAGGTGTACACCGTGCGAACGGTGCCGTCGGCACGCTCCTGCCACAGGGTGCAGTCATGATCCACGGCGGTGAGCTTTACGGCCTTGGGGGTGGGGGTCGGCGCCTGCAGGGGCGTTTCGGCGGGAGAGGCGGCGGGCTCCAAAGAGGGCCCGGGAGTGGACTCCAAGGCTGCTTCGGGGGAAGGCTCCAAAGTAGGCTCCAAGGTAGGCTCCGGGGAGGGTTCCGCCGAGGGAAGGGGGGCTTCCTCCTCTTCGCTCCCATCGTCCACGCCGGCCATGGCGGCCACCTGCTCCTCCAGCTTCTCATCGTCGGTCTTTTCCGGCACCCACAGGGCGATTGCCTCCATGAAGGTATTGGAAACGTCGATGATGGCGTCCCGCTCAAACATGCTGTCCGACAGCCAGCTTTCCAGGCCCGTCATAAAGGTGCCGGAGGTGATGCTCTCCCAGCTTACCTCGGGGAAGCCGGAGAGCATGCGGTTCTCCCTGTCGGAGACACGGCTCTGCTTTTGGCCGAAGAGGCACAGAAGAAGCCCCGTGCCCAGGAGCAGGCATAGGAGCAGATACAGGGGAATAAAGGAGATTCGGTATTTTTTCATCACAGGCCTCCTTTAAAAACGGAAGTAGATAAAGGGGTTGTAGCTCTGGCAAATGAGATACAGCACCGACAGCACCCCTACGGCTACGGACAAAAGGGTGCCCAGCAGGTAGGCCCCTTGGCTCTTGCCCACCTTCTTTTTAAGAGCGGGGAGCCAGGGAAAACAGCCCAGCAGGGCTACGGGAAGGAACAGCCCGTACTGCCCCAGCACGGCCAAGGCCTTATCGTCCATCCAGCCCCCTGTAAAAGAGAACAGGGCGCTCAGGTGCTGGCCTAAGGCGGTAAAGTCCGTATAATAGAAGAGCACCCAGCCGATGTTGGCCAAAATAAAGGTAACAAATCCCCGCAGAACCTTGGGAACCGCCGCCTGTATGTCCTTGGGGACGGCCTTGTCGATTTGCTGGAGGAGGAACCAGTAGAGCCCCCACAGCACAAAGTTCCAGCTTGCCCCGTGCCAAAGGCCGGTCAAAAACCAGACCACGAAGAGGTTGAAGATTGTGCGCAGTTTTCCCCGGCGGTTGCCCCCCAGAGGGATGTATACATAATCCCGGAAGAAAGCGCCTAAGGAGATGTGCCACCGCCGCCAGAACTCCGAGGGGCTCAGGCTGATATAGGG
>CAYUHW010000197.1:0-3711 GCA_964444605.1 uncultured Christensenella sp.
ATGGACAACAACGTAATTCTTGTTATTGACGATGACCGGAACATTCTGGCCATTATTGAAATGTATTTGAAGAAAGCCGGCTACACGGTCATCACCTGCTACAGCGGCTATGAAGCCATGCAGATTTTCCACGGCGTCAAGCCCGCTTTGGTGGTGCTGGACGTCATGCTGCCGGGAAAGGACGGCTGGGCCATTCTGCGGGAAATCCGTCAGGAGACCAACACCCCCGTCATCATGCTCACCGCCAAGGGCGATACCGGCGAGCGGGTAAAGGGACTGGAGCTGGGGGCAGACGATTACATTGCCAAGCCCTTTGATTCCAACGAACTGCTGGCCCGCATCAAGGCCGTTCTCCGCCGCACCATGCCCGTCCCCGAGCAGGAGCGGAGCATCTCTTTCCCCGGCATCTCCATCTCTTTGGAAAACTATTCCGTGGTGCTGGACGGGGTGCAGTTGGAAATGCCGCCCAAGGAAATCGAGCTTCTTTACTTCTTGGCTTCCCATGCAGGGAAGGTCTTTACCCGGGAACAGCTTTTGGAGCAGGTTTGGGGCTTTGACTTCTTTGGCGATTCCAGAACCGTAGACGTGCATGTAAAGCGCATTCGGGAAAAGCTGGGAGAGAAGCCGGGCTGGCAGTTGAAGACCGTCTGGGGCGTAGGATACAAGTTCGAAATCCGGCAGTAAGGCGGAGCGCCGAGAATGGCCCGGATTCGATTTAAAACCATTTTCTCCCGCATGCTGTGGCTCCAGTGCTCCATTATGGTGGCGGTGCTGCTGTTGGCAGGGCTGTCCATCGGCATTGTGGTGCGCAATCAGGCGTTGCTTCTGGAGAAAGAGTCTCTGGTAGAAATGGTGGGGGAGGCTCAAACCGCCTACACCGCCCCAGGAGGCTTGCAGGAAGCGTCTTTGCGTGAGCGTGCATCCGGGCAGGATATGATGATTCAGTTCATGGACGGCAGCAAGACCGTTTCCGTATACAAAGAGGAGAAATGGGAGGCGCTGACCGGGCTTACCAGAGAACAGACCCGGCTGGATCGGATTTTGAACCGAGCCGCTAAGGTGCCCGACACCACGGAGCGTTTTTTTTCCAAGCATCCCTTTGGGGTGCTGACCATGTACTGCACCTTTGAAAACCAGGAGCAGACGGTGTTGCTGCTGGTGCATAAGGATCTTTCCTATGTGGATCGGGAGATTCGGCAGATTGCCCTGTGGACGCTGATAATCTGTATTGCAGGGGTGGTGGTGGCCTTTATCGCCTCCTACTATTCCGCCAAGCGTATTATCAATCCCTTTGTGGAAATGAACCACACGGTGCAGTGCTACTCCAAGGGGGATTTTTCCCAGCGTATCCCCGTTACCGGGCGGGACGAAGCCTCCCAGTTGGGGCGCAGCTTCAACGAGATGGCGGAACAGCTTAAGGATCTGGAGAATACCCGCCGCAGCTTCGTGGCCAACGTGTCCCATGAGCTCAGATCCCCTCTAACCAGCATGAAGGGCTTTTTGGAGGCCATGATGGACGGCACCATCCCTCCGGAAGAGCATGAGCATTACATCTCTCTGGTGCTGTCGGAGACCCGCCGCATGAGCGCCATGGTCAACGATTTACTGGACTTGGCCAGAATCGAGTCGGGCATCATCACCGTCAATCACGAGCTTTTCGATATCAACGAGCTGATTCGGCGGACGCTGATCACCTTCGAAGCTCGCATTTCCGAAAAGAATATGGATTTGGATATCCGCTTTGCTCAGGAACAGTGCTTTGTGTATGCGGACAGCAACCAGATTTCCCAGGTACTGCGGAACCTTATCGACAACGCCATTAAGTATTCCCCCGAGGGGCGCTCCATTACCATCAGCACCTACGCCCTGAGGAAGGAAGTATATGTAAGCATTAAGGACACCGGGGTGGGCATTCCTGCAGAGGATGTGCCCCATGTGTTCGACCGGTTTTACAAGGTGGAAAAAGCCCATACGCCCTCCCCGCAGGTGGGATCGGGGCTGGGGCTGGCCATCGTCAAAAAAATTATCGAGGCCCACGACCAGTCCATTACGGTGAAAAGCGCCAGAGGCCGGGGCACTCAGTTTACATTCACTCTGCAAAGAGCCAATCCCCTGAAGCCAGGGAATCGCGGGAGGTAAGTTATGTCCAAGAAGATACAAAGCGTAGAAGAACTGTACGCCAGCAAAAAGGCCGGTGCAGGCCCCTTGATTTGGGTGCTGACCGTACTGTTGCTGCTTATGAGCCTTGCCGTGGTGCTTCTGGGTGCGCCCGTGGCTCGCTACGCTTTTGCTCAAGTGCCTGAGGAGCAGCCCACGATTCTTCCTCAGGTTACCCCCACTCCCTTTGAGGAGAAACCCACTGCTCTGCCTACCATCACGCCTACTCCCAAGGGAGAAGAAGCACCTTTGACCACCGCCACCCCCGAACCCGAAGCGGCGGAGGAGGAAACTACCCCTGCTCCCACCGCCTTTTTAAAGCCTTACACCAGCCCCGCTCCCACGCAGGGCGCTGATACAGAGACCCCCGGAATCCTGCTGCAGCCGGCGGCTTCGGAGGCTCCTCAGGCGGAAGGCAGCGGAGCCGCAACGGAGGATGCGGGCACCGATGAAGCTTCCTCTGAACCTCAAGTGCAGACCCAGCCCGAAGCATCCTCGGAGCCTGAACCTTCTGCAGAGCCCGAAACTGCCTCCGAGAGTGAACAGACCCCTGCTCCTCAGGAGACCGACAGCCAGATCCGCATCTTTGAGAGCATTCCCGATGTGGTGGAAGCGGTCAACCCTGCGGTGGTCGGTGTGGTGAACTACCAGAATGTAAAGGGATACACCGAGCCTATGGCCGTGGGAAGCGGCTCCGGCTTTGTGGTTTCTGAAGACGGATACATCCTCACCAACGCCCACGTGGTTTCCGAAGCCGTGTATCTGGAGGTGCTTTTTGATGACGGCTCCTCCGTTCCTGCAAAGCTGGTGGGGAAGGATACCCCCTCGGATATCGCCCTGCTGAAGATTGAGCGGGAGGGCTTGACGGTTCTGCCCATGGGCAACTCCGATTATATCCGTCAGGGTGAGTATGTGTTGGCCATCGGCAATCCTTTGGACAGCTATCAGCTTTACGGCACCGTAACCTTCGGCATCATCAGCGCCGTGGCACGGGAAATTAATATTGATGGATATGTGAACACCTATCTGCAGACGGACGCCGCCATAAACCTTGGCAACAGCGGCGGCCCCTTGGTGAACCTGCAGGGACAGGTAGTGGGCATGAACACCGCCAAGAGCGTGGTAGCTGGCTATGACGAAAACGGCAACGCCGTGGCGGCAGAGGGCATCGGCTTTGCCCTGCCCATTAACAAAGTCATAGACATCGCCAACCAGATTCTTATGTATGGCGGCGTACCCCGTCCCGGCATCGGCCTTCAGGCCATTACCATTACGGATACCCAGGCCAGAATGCAGGGGCTGGTGGCCGGCGTGCTGGTGGACAGCGTCACGGCAGGAAGCCCGGCGGAGCAGGCTGGTCTGCAGGCCGACGATATTATCGTCAAGCTTAACGGGGAGGTGCTGACCACGGTGGATGAGCTGGTCAGCTACTGCCAGAGCTGTGCCATTGGTGACAGCATGACCTTGACCATTTACCGCAGCGGCCAGTATCTGGACGTGGTGCTGGTGGTGGGCAACATCAACGATTTCAGCAATTAAAATAAGGAGAATGAA
>CAYUHW010000198.1:0-3710 GCA_964444605.1 uncultured Christensenella sp.
TTGGCTCCCTTGTGTAAAGGGAGCTGGATTGTGACTGGAGCAAAAGCGGAAGGAACAAGACTGAGGGATTGAATTAATGGCGAGATGAACAGGTCAAGTTTTTCGCCATAAGTCTTGAACGTGGTATAAGTCAACCCCTCAGTCTGCTCCCCAGACAGCTCTTCTTAAAAGGAGAGCCAAGGGTTATGAAAGCCTCTTGCCTTGTTAAAAGCTGAAACCCGTGAAAGCTGTGTTCTCTCGCTTGCCTCCCTCTGAGCAAGGACAGCACGGTTGCTAAAGGGAGCGATAAGCAGCTTATGCCGCATGGAATCTTTGTCTCTCCCTCTGTCGCAAACGGAAACCAAGTTCATCATTTGCCTTCCGCTTTGGGACGGATTTTCCGTCCTTTTCCCTTCCCCATCCCCTGCAAAAAGGGGCAAAAGGCAGGATTTTACAACTTTCTTGCATTTTATTAACAAATTAGACTTTTGGATGTTACGTTTTGGACGAATCTCTCCTGTATGATAGAAGCATAAAGCCGGGGCATGCCGGGAAAGGAGACGCAGACATGAAAAAGATGCGGAAGATTTGTTTGTTGCTGATACTGATAGGACTGGGCGGTCTGGGACTCCTTGGTGCCATCAACGCCTATATGATTTACCGTACCAACGATTGTATTGCCGAGCCCAACGCTTACACCCAAAAGGGGACCCGGGCGGACTGCATTTTGGTGCTGGGGGCCCGGGTGTGGGCAGACGGAAGCCTGAGCCCCGTCCTTCGGGATCGGGTGGACGCCGCCGTCGCCCTGTATAAGGAGGGGTGCGCTCCCCTGCTGCTTATGAGCGGCGACCACAGCTCCGAAAGCTACAACGAGGTGGAGGCCATGAAGGACTATGCCGTGGAGCAGGGGGTGCCGGAAGAGAACATCCTCATGGATCACGCAGGCTACTCCACCTATGAGAGCATGTACAGGGCCAAGGCCGTGTACGGCATGAAAAGCTGCATCGTATCCACCCAGAAGTACCACCTGTATCGGGCGGTATACATCGGCAGCGCCATGGGCATGGACACCTGCGGAGTCACCGCCGACCAAAGGCAGTACGCCCGCCAGGAATATTACGACGTGCGGGAGGCCGCCGCCCGGGTGAAGGACTTCTTTTTCTCCCTGATTAAGCCAAAGCCCGCCTATATGGGCCTGGGAGTTCCGTATTTGGAGCAGGAGAAGACCGTTGACTTTGGCGGCTAAAAAACGTATACTATTATATATCTTTTGCCCTCCCGAAACTTTTTGGGGAGGGCGTCTACAGTAAGGAGGACAGTCTCAAGCATGGCAATTTGCATTGGCATCGTAGGCTACGGCAACGTGGGGCGGGGCGTGGAAGCGGCCGTTTCCCACCATAAGGACATGGAACTGGCGGGCATCTTCACCCGTCGAAATCCTCAGGGACTTGCATCCCTTTCCGGAGCGCCCGTGTATGGGCTGGAGGCTCTTTTGCATCCGGAAAGTCTTGAAAAAAAGCCCGATGTGCTGGTCCTTTGCACCGGCAGCGCCACGGATTTGCCCGAGCAAACCCCTCTTTTGGCTCAATATTACTGCGTGGTGGACAGCTTCGACACCCACGCCTGCATTCCCGAACACTTTGCAAAGGTAAACCAATCCGCCCTGCAGGGGGGCACCGCCGCCCTCATCAGCACGGGCTGGGATCCGGGTCTTTTCTCCATGGCGCGGGTGCTGGGAGACGCCGTTCTCCCCGGCAGTCACGCAGAAACCTTCTGGGGGCGGGGGGTGTCTCAGGGGCATAGCGACGCTATCCGCCGCATCCCCGGAGTCAAGGACGCCCGCCAGTACACCGTTCCCGTAAAGAGCGCTCTGGACGCCGTGCGCAAGGGGGAGGCAGGGGCTCTGACCCCCAGGCAAAAGCACACCAGAGAGTGCTATGTGGTGCTGGAAGAGGGGGCCGATCCCGAAGCCGTGGCGAAGGCCATCATCACCATGCCCCACTACTTTGACGAATACGATACCTCCGTCACCTTTATCTCCGAGGAGGAAATGCAGGCCCAACACTGCGCCATGCCCCACGCCGGACAGGTGCTCCGCCAAGGGGTCACAGGGGACGGCGCCAACGCCGCCTTTGTGGGCTTTGAAGTGGCCATGGACTCCAACCCCCAGTTTACGGGCTCCATTCTTTTGGCCTTTGCACGGGGGATTTACCGCTTCTATCAGGAAGGCAAGAGGGGCTGTTTTACCGCCCTGGACATGCCTTTATCTGCCCTGTCCCCGCTGAGCAGAGACGAGCTTCTCGCCACCATGCTGTAATATGGCTTCTATCCGGGAATATCTAACCGAATTCGGCTCCCTGTCCCTGGAGATGAACCCCTTCAACCCGGTGGACGGGCTGATTTTTGCCCAGCTTAGCTACATGAACTTTGACGGCGTGGTATCCAGGACCCCCGTGCCGTTAAAAAAGGTCTGCGCCCAAATGCTCCAAAAGCAGGATTTCTCCTCCATGTACCACTTCATGCAGGTGGACGATGCCCGGCTTCTGGTCTTTTTGGGCATGCGCAGACGCTTTGAAGAAGTAAAGCTGCTGGACTATATAAACATTCTGGACGATGACAATCAGGAGCAGTTCTCCGCCGTCACCGCCGACTTTCCCGCCTTCCGTCTTTTGGCCATGCGGGGCACGGATGCCTCACTGGCCGGGTGGAAGGAGGATTTCAACATGGCCTTTGCAAGCCCCGTCCCCGCCCAGCTTAAGGCGGTGGAGTATGTGAACCGTGCCGGAGACGCTACAAACAAACCTCTGGTGGTCTGCGGCCACAGCAAGGGAGGGAATCTGGCGGTATACGGCGCCTCCTTCTGCAAAGAGGAGGTGCAAAGGCGCATTACCGGGGTCTTTAGCTACGACGGCCCGGGGCTGACCCCCGAGCAGGCCGCCGACCCCGCCCATGTGCGCCTTATGCCCCGCATTCGGGTCATGATTCCCCGAGGCTCCTTTGTGGGCACCCTCTTTGAGCAGACGGACGATGTGGTCTATGTGGAGTCCAGCGCCGTAGGGCTTATGCAGCACTACAGCTACAACTGGCAGGTGGAGGGCATGGGCTTTGTTCTGGCGGAAAAGCCTACGGATCCCAGTGCCTTTATGACGGGCACCATGCGGGAGCTGATTGCCAGCATGGACATGGAGGAGCGGCGGCTCTTTGTGGAGGCTCTCTACGGCATTCTCTCCGCTTCCGAAGCCACGAACCTGGTCACCCTCTTTGACGAATGGCAGGTGCGCTCGATGAAGATGCTCCGCTACTACAAGAATCTGGATAAATCCACCCGGGACGTTGTGGTGCAGGTGGTGCGCAAGTTCCTAAAGGCCGCCGCCCTGCAGGTGAAGTTCTAAGAAGCACAAAAGAGACCCCGGGGGTCTCTTTTTTATTTTTCGATTCCGTTTACACCAGCAGAAACTCCAGCCCGATGACGCACCCGCAGCACAGCAGGGACACGGGCAGCAGTCCCAGCCCCGCCCAGGCGGCTATGATGCCCAGCACCAGGGCCGCCGCCCCGGCTATGGGGGACTGGGTCACGGCGGTAATGGCCGGGAAGGTCATCAGCGACAAGGTCACATAGGGCACATAGTAAAGGAAGGAGCGGAGAAAAACGCTCTTTATGGGCTTTCGAATCAAGGTCAGGGGCAGTACCCGAATGAGGTAGGTGGTCAATGCCATGACCAATATATACA
>CAYUHW010000199.1:0-3698 GCA_964444605.1 uncultured Christensenella sp.
GTTTGGGCGTAGACGTTGCCGCTGCCCACGGTGATGACCACGTCTCCGGGACGGGCGTTTTCTGTTATCCAGTTGCGGATGTTCTCAAAGTTCTCCAGATACAGAGCGTTTTTGGTAACATCGTTGATGGCCTTCACCATGTCCCTTGCGTGGACGATGCCCGTGTCCACCTCCCGTCCGGGGTAGATGTCCGGCACCAGCACCCGATCCGCCAGGGCAAAGCAGTCCACATTCTCGCAGAACAAGGTGCGGGCACGGGTGTAGCTGTTGCACTGGAACACGCAGTACAGCGCCCCGTGGGGCATGCGGGAAGCGGCCTCCAAGGTGGCGGCAATCTCATGGGGATGGTGGCCGTAATCGTGGAAAACCTTTACGCCGTCCCGCTCTCCCATGTATTCAAAGCGCCGCTTTGTATTTTGGAACTTGCCCAAAGCCGCCGCCATTTTTTCCGGCTCGCCGCCGAGGCTGGCGCCTACGGAATAGGCACCCAAGGCATTGAGAATATTGTGGGTGCCGGGCACGTGCAGGGCAATGTGCGCCGCAATTTTCCCCTGCTCCACCACATCAAAGGAGGGACAGCCCAACTCGTCGTAGGTAATGTTGGCGGCGTGGCGGTCGCCTTCGTGAAGGCCGTAGGTTTCCTTTTTCCTCTCGGGCAAACGGGGCAGAATCTCCTGCACCCGCGCATCGTCGGTACACAAAATCAGCCGTCCGTCCTCGGGCACCAGAGAGCAGAAGCGGACGAAGGTGTCCTCAATCTCTCCGATGTCCCGGTAGCAGTCCAGATGGTCGTTGTCGATGTTGTTGATCAAGGCTACGGTGGGAGACAGGGTCAAAAAGCTCTTCACATACTCGCAGGCCTCGGTAATCAGCAGTTTGCCGCCGCCGATTTTCACCCCGCCGTCCAGCAAGTCCACAAAGCCGCCGATGTGCATGGTGGCCTGCAGGTTGCACTCCTCGCTGATATACGCCAGCATGGAGGTGATGGTGGTCTTCCCGTGACAGCCGGCAATGGCCGCCACCTGGGGGTATCGGGCGGAAAGCTGCCCCAAGGCCACGCTGCGCTCCATTTCGGGAATGCCGTGCTCCCGGGCATACTGCCGCTCCGGGTTATCGGGCTTAATGGCGGCGGAGTAGATGACCAAATCCGCCCCCTCCGCCTGCTCGGCCTTCTGCCCGATGGATACGTGAATCCCCTGAGCCTCCAGCTTTTGGGTAAACTGGGAGGTCTCCCGGTCGGAGCCGGTAATCTCGTGCCCCTGAGAGCGGAGAATCTCCGCAATGCCGCTCATACTGCATCCGCCGATGCCGATAAGATGAATATGCTTTACATGGTCCAATGTCACTGCCACTGTAATCGCCTCCGTTTTTTGTGCCTGCTGCTATGCTATTATACGCATTTACGCCTGAGAATGCAACGTTTCGGCAGGATTCTCTTTCTCAAAAGTCTTTATATAGCACCGACGGCGCTTGTGCTGCCGGGCGTTGAACAGCCGCCACATGGACAGCACGTTTTTGTTGGTCTCCAGCTGAGGCCCCGTTTCCCCGTATTTGGCGCCGTGCTTCATGGCCTTGGAGAGCAGATCCTCTATGACCACCAGATTGAGTCCCGAGCCCTTGAGTTCCGGCTTGACGGCAATGAGGAACATATCCACGCACTCGTTGCGCCCGTACAAGGCCTTTAAAAGCCGTGCCCAGCCAAAGGGGAACATGCGCCCCTTGGACTTGCGGTTGGCATCGGAGATGGACTGGCAGGCCACTCCGAAGGCCAGCAGTTCGTCCCTGTCGTTGTAGACAAAGGCGGAAGTGCGGTTGGAAATCAGGGGCATGAACTCCCGCAGGTACTTGTCTATCTGCTTGGGCGTCAAGGGCACCATACCGAAGAGTACCTGATAGGCCTCATTATACAGGGCGAAGACGTCCCGAATGTACTTGGGCAGATTCTTCCTGTCGGACAAATCCGCAATGTGGATATTATGCTTCTCTTTGGCATTCTCCACAATGGCCGTCAGCCTCGGCGGCACGGTTTCGGGAATGGTGATCTGATACTCCAGCCAGTCCACTTCCTTTACAAAGCCCATCCGCTCCATGTGCTTCATATAATAAGGATAGTTGTAGTTGGTAAAGAACAGAGACTTTTCCGCAAAGCCCTCCACCAGCATGCCTTCCCTGTCCATATCCGTAAAGCCTTGAGGCCCGTGGATGCCCGTGCAGTGAAGCTCCCGGGCATACCCTTCCAGAGCGGCAAAAAGGGCGTTCGCCACCTCTTCATCGTCGATGAAGTCCAGATTGGTAAAGCGCAGGTGGTTGTGACCGTCCTTCTCGTTGGCACGGGGGTTCAAAAGCCCCGTCACCCGCCCCGCAATCTTCCCGTCCTTGTAGGCAAGGAAGCTCCGTGCCTGACAGTACTCGAAGGCGGGATTTTTATCCTCCATCAAGTCTTCCATCTGGCTGGAAACCATGTCCGGGATGAAATTTGGGTTACCTTTATAAAGCTCCAGAGGGAAGAGGACAAATTTCTTAATGTCCCTTCTTCCGGAGACGGTTTTTACTTCTATCATGGCTTATCAGCCTCTCAGTTATCCCACTTCAGGGCCTTGCCTCCCAAGAGGTGCAGGTGCAGGTGGGGCACGGTCTGCCCGGCATCGGCGCCTACGTTGGTAATCAGACGGTACCCCGTCTTGTCCACCCCCAGCTCCCGGGCAATATGCCGGGCGGCGGCGAACATGCTGCACAGCAGCTCGTTGTCCTCTTCGGTAACGGCCTGTGCGCTTTCAATGTGCTTTTTGGGGATAATCAGTACGTGTACAGGCGCCTGAGGGGCAATGTCCTTAAAGGCGTAGACCTTTTCATCCTCATAGACCTTGGCGGAAGGGATGCTTCCCTCTGCAATGCTGCAAAACAAACAACTCATGGCAATATCTCTCCTATCGCTGTTTTATTCACTCGTCCGACGATACGAACCCTGGCAAGTTCCCCTGACGCAGCGCCGCAGCGCACCCGGACGTAGTTTCCCGTGTATCCTTCTCCGTTTTCCTCCATGAGCACTTCCTGCTTTGTGCCCAGAAGGCTGTCGATATAGGCTTCCTCCAGTTTCTCCCCCAAGGCAATCAGCTCTCTGGCCCTTGCCTCCTTCTCCTTGCGGGTAAGCTGACCGGGCATTTTGTCTGCCTTGGTGCCCGGACGGCGGGAATAGGGGAATACGTGAATGCGGGCAAAGCCGATCTCCCGCACAAAGTCCATGGTGTCTCTGTGCTCTTTTTCCGTCTCCCCGGGAAAGCCTGCAATAATATCCGTGGTAATGGCGCAGTCGGGCATGGCCTCGCGGAGCATCTCCACCTCGTGACGGTAGTCCGCCGCCGTGTAGGGGCGGTTCATCCGCTCCAGCACCGTGTCCGAGCCGCTCTGCAGGGACAAATGGAATTGGCGGCACAAACTCCTGCTCTTTTGCGCCCGGCGGCAGAAGTCCTCATTTACAAGATTGGGATCCAAAGACCCCAGCCTAAGCCTCGAAATCCCGCAGGCATCCGCCAGCTCTATGAGGCTGCACAAATCCGTCCCTTCCTTTAAATCCTTCCCGTAGGCGGAAAGCTGGATGCCCGCCAGCACCACTTCCTTGTAGCCGCCCTCCGCAAGGGCGGTAAACTCCCTGCGGCAGCTTTCCAAGGAGCGGCTCTTCAGCGCTCCCCGTGCAAAGG
>CAYUHW010000200.1:0-3692 GCA_964444605.1 uncultured Christensenella sp.
GGGCGGCATCAAGGAAATGAAGAAGCTCCCCGGCGCTCTGTTCATCATCGACACCCGCAAAGAGCACATCGCCGTTTCCGAAGCCCGGAAGCTGGGTATCCCCATCGTAGCCACCGTGGACACCAACTGCGATCCCGACGAAGTGGATTATCCCATCCCCGCCAACGATGACGCTATCCGCGCCGTCCGCCTGATCACCGCCAAGATGGCCGATGCCGTTCTGGAAGGCAAGCAGGGCGAGCAGATGACCGACGCCGCCGTGGATGCCACCGTGGACGCCGCCGAAGAAGAGACTGTAGAAGAGTAACATATATTAGGAGGAATTATCATGGCAGCTTTTACCGCTAAGGACGTAGCCGCACTGCGTGAGCGCACCGGTGCCGGCATGATGGATTGCAAGAAGGCTCTCACCCAGTGCGAGGGCGATGTGGAAAAGGCGATCGACTTCCTCCGGGAGAAGGGTCTGGCCGCCGCAGCCAAGAAGGCCGGCCGTATTGCCGCTGAGGGCGTTGTTTCCGATTACTGCGGCGAGAATGCCTCTTCCATCGTAGAAGTCAACTGCGAGACCGACTTTGTCGCCAAGACCGACAAGTTCCAGGATTTCGTAAAGACCGTGGCCAAGCAGGTTGTGGAAGCCAATCCCGCCAGCGTTGAGGAGCTCATGGCTTCCAAGATCAACGGCGAGACCGTTGAAGCCATGCTCAACACCGCCGTGGCCAACATCGGCGAAAAGATCAGCATCCGCCGCTTCGTGCGCCTTGAGGGTGCTGTGGACACCTACATCCATCTGGGCGGCCGTATCGGCGTTATCGCTCAGTTCGACAAGGCCGGCGACAAGGAAGCCATGCACGACGTGGCTCTGCAGATTGCTGCCGCCAACCCCATCTGCGTGGATGTGACCAACCTCCCCGCCGATGTTATGGAGCATGAGCGCGCCATCCAGCTGGCCAAGGCCCGCGAGGAGAACGCCGCTTCCGCCAAGCCCAAGCCCGATGCCATCGTAGAGAAGATGGTGGATGGCCGTATGAGCAAGTACTACAAGGAAGTCTGCCTGGATGAGCAGGTGTTCGTTAAGGATCAGAACATCACCGTTAAGCAGATGCTGGCCAACAAGGGCGGCCTCAAGGTGCTCCAGTTCGTCCGTTACGAGATGGGCGAAGGCCTCCAGAAGCGGGAAGACAACTTCGCCGACGAAGTTATGTCCCAGATGAAGAAATAAGATATCCCAAAAAGATATCCAAGTGTATAGAAAAGCCCGGGTTTCCGGGCTTTTTTCATAAAAAAGAAAGGAGACCCCCATGAAAAAAGAAATGCCTCTCATCCAACTCCATCCTAAAAAATGGCGGGAGACCTGCGACCCCTTTTCCTTTCCCTTTCAAAAATTTCAGCTTCGGGAGGTGCTGGGTTATCCCCACGCCGGGAACGATGTGTTTCATGTACGGGGAGAGTATGACGGCCGAGAGGTGCTGGCCTATTTAAAGGCGGCCAGAAGGAAGGACGCCGCCCTTAAAAGAGAGGCAGAGGTGCTGACCCAGCTTGAGGGGGACATCTATCCCCGGGTGCTGGAAGCGGATTGGGAGCAGGGCGCCTTTCTTTTGACCCAAGCCCTGCCGGGACAGCGGCTGTCGGTGATTGCGGGGGAGAACGAGGATTTGCGTTCCCTGTCCTATATGGAAGCGTACGGGGAGGCTTTGGGACGTCTCCATGCCCTCACTGTGAAAACGGGAACCCAGCAGGACAGAAAGTTTTATCACACCCCCTCTCAGGCATTGCTGGAGAAGCTGGGACTAAAGGAGCTGGAGCCTTTCTTTGCACGCAAGCCTGAAGGCGGAAAGCAGGTCTTTTGCCACGGGGATTGTCATTACGCCAACGTGCTGTGGGAAGACCATACCCTTAGCGCCGTGTTGGACTTTGAACTTTCCGGATACGGGGATAGGGACTTTGACATCGCCTGGGCCATCTTCCTGCGGCCGGGACAGAAGTTTTTGAAGACGGAGGCGGAGACGGAAGCCTTTTTGAACGGGTACAAAAAGCAGGGGGACTGCTCCCCTGAGGCCGTCCGCTACTACATGGCGCAATGCTATGTATACTTCTTGGAGGCTTGCGGGGAGGATGCATCCTACGCCGCGTGGATTCGGCAGTGGCTGCGCACTCACTGTGAGAGGATATAAAAGATTATAAGGAAAGCAAGGGGCAGGCGGCCGGGCAAGAGCGGAGCCGCCTCTTTTTTGTTGGGAAGATTTAAAGCAGATTACGCCATGAAAAACGCAAATTTGTCCATGGTTCGGGGGTAAAACCGCAGGTAAAATGAGAATGCGTAGAGGTATGAGCACCATACTGCGCCATAGGAGGAATGTTATGCGTTTTTTGGGCACGGGCGCTGCGGACATGATTCCCAGCCCCTTCTGCGAATGCCCCGTTTGTCGGGATGCAAGGCGGGGAGGTCATACCCGTCTGCGCAGTCATTTTTTGCTGGATGCAGAGAACCTGATTGATTTCGGCCCCGATTTGGGGGCTTCCGCCATGAAGTACGGCCTCAGTTTGTCCTCTGTACAAAACGTGTATATCACCCACACCCATGAGGATCATTTCGCCTTGTCCAATATGGATCTTCTCCGCATGGGCGGGAAGATTCAACTGGATATGTACATGTCGAAAGCGGCCTTGGACGCCCTTTGCTATGCCCAAACCCATATGGGACTTTTGTACCGAGATGCCTTTAAGGGCATAGAGGATGGGCGGGTGTGTCTTCATGCCGTGAAGGCAGGGGAGCCTTTTATGGCAGGGGGCTATGAGGTGACGGCGGTGGACACCACCCATCACGCTTCTGCCAAGGAAACGGCGGTAAACTACCGCTTTGTCAAGGAAGGGCTGTCCCTGCTGTACGCCTGCGATACGGGCATGTATCTGCCCCGGTCTCTTGAAATTCTGCAGGGGAGCCGTCTGGATGTTTTGATTATGGAGGGGACCTGGGGCGGCCGTCAGGACAAGCCCGCCACCTCCCATTTGAACGCCTATGCTTTTTTGGAGCAGTTGGAAACCTTTAAAAAGTACGATATTATTAAAGAGGACACGGATATTTACTGCTCCCACATCAACCACCGTCATGACTGGAGCCATGAAGCATACCAGAAGTGGTTCAAGGAGCACACGGACTTTTCCGTTACCGTAGCCGAGGACGGCTTAATAATTTATCCCAAAGGAAGCATCAAGGAGGAAGCATGAACCAAAAATATACCGAGGCCATAGGCCGCTTTATGC
Organism: uncultured Christensenella sp.; assembly: GCA_964444605.1. Taxonomy (GTDB): domain Bacteria; phylum Bacillota; class Clostridia; order Christensenellales; family CAG-138; genus RUG472. The sequence continues at coordinate 3,262 of CAYUHW010000200.1, forward strand.
ACACCCTGGACAGACATGAGCTGACCTTGCACTCCATGCTGATTTGGTACAAGGGAGAACTGCTCTTTGAGCGGTACTGGGCGCCCTACACCCGGGAAAGGCCTCACCGCATGTACTCCATCACCAAGACCTTTATTTCGGCAGGCATCGGCGCACTGCTGGGGGAGGGGAAAATCTCCCTGCAGGATCCGATTATAAAGTACTTCCCCGACAAGCTCCCCGACCCTGTGCCCAAGGAGCTGCAGGAGATGACCATTGAAAACATGCTGCGCATGCAGACCTGCTTCTATGACATCGGCAACTGGTTCAAGCCTTGGGTAACGGACAGAACCGCCTACTATTTCCACTGCCCCGTCAGCAAGCCTGCCGGCACGGTATTTGACTATGACAGCACGGGTTCCTATGTGCTGGGGGCACTCATTGAGCGGCTT
>CAYUHW010000201.1:0-3684 GCA_964444605.1 uncultured Christensenella sp.
GATAAACATACTGTGTCTGCTTTCGATTGCTTCGGAGGCAGACTTTTTTTCTAAAAAAATCCTCCCCGAACATGCATCCGGGGAGGATAGGGAATTTGATTTAGTATCCCAACAGCTCTTTCAGCGTGCCGGGGCCGGCGTTCCCGTCCTGGGTCAGCCCTTTGGCCTTTTGGAAAGCCTTTACGGCTTCAATGGTTTTTTCGCCGCACTGGCCGGAGGCTTCCGCTTCCAAGTATCCTTTTTCCTTCAGCAGAAGCTGGATTTGCTTCACCATGTCGCACTTATCGCCCTGATGCATGATATAGGCCTTGGCACCCTTGCTCATGAGTTTGTCATAGGTAGCCTTGTCCACTTTGCCGGTTTCGGGCAAGTCGTTGCGGCTTTGGAAGACCCGCACGGCCGCACTGGTAATGGAACCGAAGAAGGTGGTGGTGGTAGGCTTGCCGTCTTTGGTATCGGGGTACACCATGTAATATAGGTCGATGAGTTTTTGCTGCACCTCCGCTACCCGGGCTTCGTTGGCGTTCAGCTCAATGGTCACAAAATCATCGCTGCCGCTTGCATCGGGAGAAGCCGAGGGACCGGCAGAGGCATCAGGGGATTCGGAGGGCGCAGAAGACCCTGTCAGGGAAGCATCTCCGGAAAGATCGGGCAACTGGGATGAGCCGGGTGTTTCTGCGGGCAAAGGCACAGAGGCAGAGGCGCTTGCCGCAGGTGCGGAAGGAGATCCTGCCGCTCCGCCCTCTTCACCGGCAGGGGCACAGGCATGTGCCAGAATCAAAACCAAAATGGCCGCTATCAGCACCAGCAGAGCGGCGCCGAAAAGCACCAGCGTCAAAAGCCGTACCCGATAGGTGCTGTCCCCCAGGTGAATCTTCACATATCCTTTTTTCAGAACGTTCAGGTTGTTTTCCCAATCCATAGTCTCGCCTCCTTGCTTTCTATACTCTATTATACTAAACCATAAATGTACAGAGTTGCGTCAAAAGTATGAACAGTTTGTTAACAATGAGCCGAAACGGCATTTTTTCTCCTTTTTGAGCATAGGGAGAGCGTTGAGGACGGCCTGAAAGTATATATTTACTCGGGCGGCTTGCAATCCGCCACCGCCTTTACTATAATCTAAAGAAAAAAGCAAAGGAGCGCACACATGTCCTTTTCCTTGAAACAGTATCATGCACCGAATTTTCAGGAGCCCCGCTTTGCCGCCATGCCCGAAGCACAGTTTTTGCCCTGCCTTCAGGACGGCGTAGCCCCCGAGGGATATCATGCCATGGGCATCAGCCCGGAATACTTTAAAGTGGCGGGGGAGTGGCATCTTGCCGAGGAAAGCCGCATGGACTGCGTCCCCGTTTGGAAGGCAGGGAAGGTGGCCGTGGTGGAATTCCGAAACCTCAAGAAGGGGGATTTGGTCTTCATGGGGCGTACGGAAGACGGCTCCAACGGCATTTACGTTCATGGCTCCGGCTTTGAAGAGGAAGCGGGACACGACCAGTTCTTCTCTTTCCGCCAGAGTCGCTCCCGCGAAACGGGATTCTCCCGGGACTATGAGGAGATTGTAGAGCTTTTGCAGTATGAGAAAGCCCACGGCGGCTATGTGGTGTGGGTTATGGGGCCTGCTTTCTCCTTTGACAATGCGGCCAGAGAAGCCTTTGCCAAGCTGGTGCGGGGGGGATATGTCCAAGCCGTGCTGGCAGGAAACGCCTTGGCTACCCATGACTTGGAAGGCGCCTATCTGCACACCGCTTTGGGCACAGATATTGTCACCCAGCAGAGCGTATACAACGGACACTATCACCATCTGGACACCATCAACAAGGTGCGTTCCTACGGTTCCATTCCCGCTTTCTTAAAGGGAGAGAATCTCCATGAAGGCATTATCGCCGCCTGCGTAGAAAAGGAAGTGCCCTTTGTGCTGGTGGGTTCCGTGCGGGACGACGGTCCCTTGCCTGAAGTCTTCGGCAACGTATATGCCGGGCAGGACGCCATGCGTGCCCATGTGCGCAAGGCCACCACGGTCATCGGCATGGCAACGGTACTGCATACCATCGCCACGGGCAATATGACTCCTTCCTATCGGGTATTGTCCGACGGCACCGTGCGCCCGGTGTATTTCTACAGCGTGGATGTCAGCGAGTTTGCCGTCAACAAGCTGGCTGACAGAGGCAGTCTTTTGGCCAAGGGCATTGTAGCCAACGTGCAGGACTTCGTTACCAAGCTGGCGGAAAAGCTGGATTGATTCCCGAATTAAAAAGAACAGACAAGAAAAATCCTGCCTGTTCCAAAATCATAACAGATTGCAGGGAGCCTTGAAGGGCTCCCTTTTTTATGGATGTTTATTTGCCAAGGGTGGCTACCAGCACGGCCTTGATGGTGTGCAGACGGTTTTCTGCCTCATCAAACACCTTGCTGTTGGGGCTTTCAAAGACATCGTTGGTAACTTCCCGAATATCATAGCCCAGAGCCATCTGTTCGCTGGCCATCTTGGTATTGAAGTCATGGAAGCTGGGGAGGCAGTGGAGGAAGATGCACTTGTCGTTGCCCGTCCGAGCCATGAGTTCACCCGTGACCTTGAAGGGAGTCAGCAGTTTTACACGCTCGGGAATAAGCGCTTCTTCGCCCATGGAAGCCCAGATGTCCGTATACAGGGCATCGGCGCCCTCCACGCAGGAAGGATCGTCGCTGATTTCGATGACGGCACCGCTTTCTTTGGCGGCCTCGGCACAACGCTCCATAACCTCCTGAGCAGGATACAGTTCCTTGGGGCCGTATCCCACATAGTGAATGCCCAGCTTGGCGCAAATGTACATGAGGCAGTAGGCTACGTTGTTGCGGGTGTCGCCGCAGAAGACCAGCTTGCACTGGGTCAGGGGCTTATTTACGTTTTCCATCAGAGTCAGCACATCTGCCAGCGCCTGGGTGGGATGATCCACGTCCGTAAGGCCATTATAAATAGGCACGCCGGCGTACTTCTGCAAATCTTCTACCACCTTCTGGTCAAAGCCCCGGTATTCGATTCCGTCGAACATCCGTCCCAAAACCCGTGCGGTATCGGCCAAGCTCTCCTTCTTGCCCATTTGACTGGACTTGCTGTCCAAGAAGGTAACCCCGGCGCCCTCGTCCATGGCGGCCACTTCAAAGGCACAGCGGGTACGGGTGCTGGTCTTCTCAAAGAGCAGTACAATGTTCTTTCCTTCCAGTTCATGCCCCTTGATGCCGGCCTTCTTCTTGGCCTTCAACTGGGCGGAGAGATCCAGAAGATAGCGGATTTCCTCCGGGGTAAAATCCATCAGCGTCAGCAGGGAGCGTCCCTTCAAATCAACAGACATAAATAATCTCCTTTGGCATAGGTTGTGTAGTGTATATCCCCTGTGCATAGACTCGTTGGATATGCAAACATTCTACCATCTTTCCAACCCATTGACAAGGGGGTGAAATAGTATATAAGTGCAGGGGGAAAGGAGAGCCGCTCGGTGATTTGAGATTCGTCAGAAATGTAAAATCTGCATCAGAATGAAGGAAACCGCCCTTTTCGCTCTTGCAAAGGGAAAAAAAGTATTGTATGATAAAGCGAACAAAAAAGTGACCCGCACTGAATCTAAAAAGGAGGAGAGAATATGAAAAAATATCTGGCTATGTTCCTGGCAGTCCTCATGCTGGCGTCTGTGATGCCCATGCTGGTAT
>CAYUHW010000202.1:0-3652 GCA_964444605.1 uncultured Christensenella sp.
GTATATATCCAAATATATGCTGCTGTTTGCTCTGTGTCTGCCCCCCCTTTCCCTGCTTTTGAGCCTGCCCGCCATGCTTACCTCCTCCATTCGCCTTACGGGGGAGCGGCAGGTGTACAGAGGCCGTCAGGCCTCCCTGGAGCTGGAGATGCGCTGTCCCTTCGTTCTGCCCCTATACTGCTTCACCGCCCGCATGGGACGGGAGAACCTGTTTACCGGAGAGAAGGCCAGGGAGGAAAAGCTGTGTCTCTACGGCGTACACAACAGCACCCAGCGCATCAGCGTCCCCACCGACCGCTGCGGGGTGGTGTGCTGTACCCTGCGCCGCGGCTGGGCTTGGGACTATCTGGGGCTCTTTGCCCTGCCCGTCCGCCTGAAAGGGGATGCCTACATCACCGTCCTGCCTGTGGAGGAAGCCCCCGTGCCCGTACCGGAGCTCATAGAGAACTCCGCTCTGACCCTAAAGCCCAAGCCCGGAGGCGGCTACTCCGAGGAACACGAACTGCGCCCCTATCGGCAGGGGGACGCCATCAACTCCATCCACTGGAAGCTGACCGGCAAGCTGGACACCCCCATTGTGCGGGAGCCCCAGCTTATGAAGCGCAAGCGCATTACCCTGCTGGTGAATCCCGCCGAAGAGGGGGAAGCGCTGGAGAGCCAGCTTGACCAGCTTCTCTACCTCATCCGCCGCCTTTTGGACAGCGGCGTGCCCTGCACCGCCTACTTCGGCTCCCTGCGCCAGTATATTCGGGCGCAAAAGGATGCGGACGTGTTTTTAAAGACCATTCTCTCCTCCAACAGGGAGCGGGGAAAGGCCCCCTGCATCCGCTCGGATCAGGAGGGGCTGGTGTATACCGTGCTTCCTGCCGTTCATGATGAAAAGGGAGGCAGCCTATGAAGCAGAAATTCTCCCTTACCGCCTTTTTGGGGGACTGGGCCCTGCTCTTCTGCGGCGCTTTAGGCGCCCCTTTGTGCATCTTCACCGCCTACAACGTCCCCTTCTCCTGGGGGGAGGGCATCCTGCTGGCCGCCCTGCTTACGGGCTTTCTCACCTTGATGTTCGGCCTGCCCAGGTACGGCCCCTGGTGCATCGTACCCTTTGGAATCGGGGTCATTCTCTACTCCCTCTTCTGCTGGGAAAACATTTATTCCGGCGCCCTGCTGGCCGTGTCCACAGTGCAGGATGTGCTTTCTGGCACCATCCCCTTTGTGCCTGCACCCCCTGCCGATGCCCTGCTGGCTGAGGGCATCAGCACCACCCCCTTTCTTGGGGCGCTGGTGCTGGCGCTGGGGCTGTTTATGGCTTGGGGACTGTGCGCAGGGGAGTCCGTGTGGCTGTCCCTGTCCCTGCCCCTCCCCTTTTTGGCGCTGTCCATTATCTATTTCGATCTGCCCCCCAGCCGCACCGCCGTGGCCCTGCTCATGGTCTATTTCGGCGGCGTGCTTATAACGGGGGGACTCCGCCGCCACGCCCCCGGAGCCCGTGGAGCCGTCAGCTTGGGCGCCATCGGGGCTCTGTGCCTGCTGTGCCTTATTCTGCACGCCGCACTGCCCGAGGAAGCGTATGTCCCTCGGGACACGGAAAGCATGGGCAGCCGCTGGCAGGAGAAGCTGGAAACCTGGTATGAGCAGGCCAAGCGGCTCTTTGACGACGGGGTCAAAAGCACGGAAAACCTGCAGACTCAGGGGGAGCGTCTCCCTGAGGGCATACCCGCTCTGGAGGTAAAGAGCAGCCGCACTGGCACTCTGTACCTGCGGGGCTACTCCCTTGGGGTCTACAAAAGCAGCCGCTGGGAGGCGGGCTCCGAGTACGCCGGGGACACGGAGGGACTGACCCTGCTGGGCAGCCATTGCACCCCTGCAGACACCGTGGAGATCCGCAGTCAGGGGCAGGGGCTCCTATATACCCCTTACGGCTTTGCCTATGACGGGCAGGGCGCCCTGACGGAGCAGTATCTGCGGGCAGGGGGGCTGGACAGCTACACCCTGTCCTACTGTGCCGAGTGGCCCCGGGCCCTGGACACCCCCGCCCAGACCGCCGCCGAGAAGGCCTACGGGGACTGGGTGCAGGAGAACTACACCCGCTTAGACCCCCAAATCAAGGAACGATTGCGCACCCTGGCCTCTCAGGAGGGCATTTATCCCGGGAACAGCCCCTACGCCACGGCCCTGAAGGTGGCTTCCTATGTGCGCACTCTGGGAGAATACACCCTGACCCCGGGGAAGGTGCCCTCGGATCAGGACTTTGTGCTGTACTTTTTGGAGCAGAGCCAGCGGGGCTACTGCGTCCACTTTGCCAGTGCGGCGGCGGCCATGCTGCAGGCGCTGGATATCCCCGCCCGCTATGTTACGGGCTACGCTTTGCAGGTGCAGGCCGATGCATGGACGGAGGTCACGGATCAAAACGCCCACGCTTGGGTGGAGGTATACTGTCAAGGGGTAGGCTGGGTCATGGTGGAGGCTACGGCGGTGCTGGAAAACAGCAGCGGCCAAGGCCCTGAGAGTACCCCGCCTCCTGCCCCCACGGCCACCCCCGCCCCTACGGAGGTTCCCGAACCCGCCTCCTCGGAAACGCCTACGGACGCTCCCGCCACCCTGATGCCTGCCCAAGCCCCTTCCGAAGAAGAGAAGCAGACCCCCGTTCCCCTCATTGGCGCCGATCAAACGGACACCCCTGCTCAAGAAGGCGGGGAGGATGGGGGCGAAGATGCCGAAGCAGAGGGAAAAACGCCCGTAAATCTGAGCTTTCTTTGGTGGCTCCTCATTCCCCTGCTCCTTTTCGGCCTCTGGTATTTGTACCGCAGGGAAAGCCGCCGACGCTTTGCCCAAGGCATAAGGCAGGAGAACGGCAACAAGGCCGTGCTGTATATTTACGGCCGCCTCCGCCGCCTTGAAAAGCTGGGCGCCGCCATGCCCAAGGAAGGGGAAAGGCTGGCCGAGAAGGCCTTCTTCTCCCAGCACGCCTTAACCAGGGTTGAGCGGAAGCAGATGGAAACCCTCCTGTACCAATGCACGGATAAGCTGGAAGCGGCCCTGCCCGGGTGGAAGATTCTGCTCCTGCGGGACATCCTGTGCCTGTGGCAGTGAAATCTGTTCTTTAAACAGGTTGATGCAGGGACGGCTGGGCCGTCCCTTTTTTCTTGCTTTTAACAGAGTAAGCCGCTTATTATCGCATGGCTCCCCTTATTGAGTAAGGGGAGCTGGATTGTGACCGGAGCGAAAGCGGAAGGAACAAGCCTGAGGGGATAAGGAGAAACTGTTTTCCCTCTCATCCCCTCTGGGCTTTATCCACGCTCAAAGACCTGCTCCCGGGTCTTTTTTCCATGCAAAAAGAGAAGGGCGAACCCTTCCCTGCGCTTTAAAAAGGAACGTTTCTTTAGTTTTCCGTCAGCAGTGCTTCCCACTGCCCTTGAGACAGGGGCACGGTCAAGCTTAAGGAGTAACTGTAGGTGCCGTCCTGCCAAAGAGCCAGGGTACACCCTTCCTCCGTGCCCTTCAGGGTCATATTTTCGCTCAATTGCAAGACCACCGGGTACTCGTTATAGTCTCCTGAATTGTCCTCCTGCCCTAAGCTCTGGCGGAAGAGGGCCTTCTCTCCCTCTGCACCGGTGCAGGAAATCTGGGCCGTGTGCCCCCACAGGGAGGTATACAC
>CAYUHW010000203.1:0-3616 GCA_964444605.1 uncultured Christensenella sp.
TATGGAAGGAGTAGAAAGCACTTCCATCATCCCGGAAACCACTACCTCTCTGGGGCTCGTAGAGCGCACCGTATGCCCGGTTTCAGGGCTGCTGGCTACCAGTGCCTGTGTGCATTATCAAAGCCACGGAGATAAGTTTAAGCTTGTTACGGACTGGTTTGATTATGACTCCGTGCCAACGGAATATTGCGATATGCACGTTACCCTGAGCCTTTGCACCCTGACCAATTGCAAGGCTTCGGATTCCTGCGATCAAGAGCATATCGAAGAAGTTACGCAGGTTCTGTTGCGTCCGTCGTCCCCATTCTATACATTGGAGGACGATGTGCTGGAAAAGATTTTCGGTGACTCCTTCGTCCGCACGGATAAGAGCGTGGAGCAGTATATCGCCGATTATCCCCTTTGCACCCAGTCGGAAGGATATGCCGACATGAATGCACAAGCCTTGGCGCTTTTAGAACAGGTGGAAGCCTTTTTAGACAGCACGGACAATCTTGCTGCCGCCGACAGAAATGCCTTGGAAACAGCTTTAGCGACTCTGGAGCAGGCGGAAGGATACACGGATATCTATACGGCCTACGCCAACCTAAACGCCCTTTACGCTTCCGTCAGTGCCCGCTATACCAGCGGAGAAGTGCCGGAACCACCCGTAGATAATGGAGGCGCTCCGTATCCGGAAGGCCCGGCGGCTCCCTAAGGTCTTATGGTCGAAAAGTGGCAACTTGGTGAAAAAATGGGGGAAATTTTGTTTCCCCCCTTTTTCTTTTTCACGATTTTGCTATAATATAGCCAGAGATAATTTGAAGGAGGCAGATCCAATGGAAACCAAGATCTTAATTGCCGATGACGATCCTATCGTCCATGAATCCTTAAAGATATATATGCAGGCTGAAGGCTTCGAAGTGGTCGACGTCTTTGACGGAGATGCCGCTCTGGCGGCGCTGGATACTTCCATATCCCTGTGCGTGCTGGATATTATGATGCCGGGAAAAAGCGGGGTAGAGGTATGCCGTGAGATTCGAAAGAACAGCAAGGTTCCCATCGTGATGCTTACGGCCAAGGGCGAGGAAGTGGATAAAATCGTAGGGCTCGAGTTGGGTGCGGACGATTATATTGTAAAGCCCTTTTCTCCCAGAGAGGTCATTGCCCGCATAAAGGCCATTCTCCGCAGAACGGAAACCCGTGAAAATGAGACTTCCGGCAAAAATCTGATTCAGCACAATGGCCTTACCATTGACTTGAACAGCTACACCGTTCTTCTCAGGGGACAGACCGTCATCTGTACCCCTAAGGAAATCGAAATACTGTATCTGCTGGCTTCCCATCCCGGGCAGGTGTTCACCAGAGACACCTTGCTCTCCCGTGTCTGGGGCTACGATTTTGCCGGCGAAACCCGCACGGTAGATACCCACATCAAGCGCTTGAGAGCCAAGCTCGACAGCACCGGTCTTGGCTGGAGCATTAAAACCATCTACGGTGTTGGCTACAAATTCGAAATAGAGTAATTCATAGTATGAAAGGCGTTTTGTTTAAAAGAACGCTGGTGCTGTTCACCATCGTTTTGCTCCTGGCCGGTATTGTGCTGCTGGGAGCTTATTCCTATTTCGGCCGCCGCACTTTCATTAAGCTGGAGCTGGACAGTCTGGACTCCGTCTTGCATGCTGCCTCCGAATCCTATTTGGTGCGGGATACACTTTTTTCCAACCGCTCCAACTACATTAAGTCCCTGAACTTTATGTGCGCAACGGCAGATGTTCGTTACTATTTCTTCTATTATAACGGCGATGGAACCGTAAAGGTTTACACCACCATTGCCGACTACAGCAATGACTACATCCAGACCGTTCAATACGATATTCTCAACGGCGAAACCATCAAAAAGGACAATCTCCGTCTGAATCAAAAAACCAACGCCATTGCCGTAGGCGGCCCCTTATACGCTTCCTCCGGTGTGCAAGAGGGCGGCATTATATTTGTACGGGAGATTCAGCACATTGATGCTGCCTTCACCAAGCTGAATTCCGCATTGTGGATTCTTGTGCTTTGCACAGTTCCTCTGATTGCTATCATCGGCTTTTCCGGCATCCGTCAGATGAACAAGCCTCTTGCCGGCATGACTACCGTGGCCATTGAATTGACAAAAGGGAATTATGATGTGCGGGCAGACGAAAATGTCCCCGGGGAAATGGGGATCTTTGCCCGAGCGATGAACCGTATGAGCGACACCCTTTCCCAAACAATCTACCAGTTAGACAGCGAAAAGCGGCAGCTATGGAGCATTCTCAGCAGCTTTACGGACGGCGTTGCCGCACTGGACGATTTAGGGAATCTGACCCACTACAACCCTGCCCTTATGCGGATGTTCGGTGCTGTAGACGTGCATGGGCCTTTGGATTTGGTTCCCGACAGTAAAATTTGGGAAGCTTTCCAAGGCGTTTTGGAAACAAAAGAGCCTCGTTCCCTGCAGTATACCTTGCCCGGAGACAAGTCGCTGCTCATCAGCATTGTACCCGTTATGGCCGACGATCGATGCACCGGGGTTGTGGGGTTGTTTAAGGATATTACGGAAATAGAAAATCTTGAACGCACCCGCCGTGACTATGTGGCCAATATAAGCCATGAACTGCGTACCCCTCTCACCGCCATTAGAGGACTCTTGGAGCCTCTCTCGGACGGTATGGTGAAGGACGATGCCACCCGCTCCCGCTATTACGGCATCATGCTGCACGAAGTTGAGCGCCTTAGCCGTTTGATTACGGATATGCTTCAGCTTTCCCGCCTGCAGTCCGGTACGGAGTATATGGAGCGGACATCCTTTGACCTTGTCAAGCTCATCGACGATATTTATCAGGGATACCGCCAGACAGCCACGCAAAAGGGAATTCGTCTCTGTGTTGAAACGGAAGAACTGCCTGAGGTTATTTCCGATGCAGATAGAATCGAGCAGGTCTTGGTGATTCTGCTGGACAACGCCATGCGCTATGCCGATCAAGGCGGCACCGTTCGTATCTTTACGCATCAAGATGAAAGCGATGTGTATGTTTCCGTTTGGGATTCCGGGTGCGGCATTCCCGAAAACGATATAGACCACGTTTTCGAACGCTTCTTTAAGAGCGATAAATCCAGAAAAGAGGGCGGTACCGGGTTAGGATTGTCTATTGCCAAAGAAATCATGGATAAGCTGGGCGAAAGCATTGGTGTAAAGAGCAAGGTTGGGGAATGGACATGCTTCACGTTTACCGTGAAAAAATATATCTCCAACGCCATTCAGCTGGGACCTGTGGATATGTCCCGAGCCATCATATACGATAGTGGAAAAGACTCTGCTCCTCAGTCCAACCTTTCCGAAGAGCCTTCCGGCAAAGATAACACCGCCATGGATGCTCCCTATGAGGTAATCTCCGATGAACCCCTTTCACAAAAGAATAGGGGAGAGGGGAAATCCAAAACCGACAGGAAAAACAAGAAAAAATCCGGCGGCATCAATTTGTTCTGAGCCATACTTCACTTCCTCCCTGCATACAGTGTATCAAGCACAACGGCAGGGAGGTTTTTTATGGACAGGCAGTATCGGCGCAATGGACATTCGCCCGCAACCGCAATTCTGATTTTAGGC
>CAYUHW010000204.1:0-3615 GCA_964444605.1 uncultured Christensenella sp.
GGCAGATAGCGTACTGTGGGCATCGGGATACGGAGCTTCATCCTCCGAATGCCACAGGGTTTTCGTCAAGCCGAAGTGTTTGATGGCGGCAGAATTACCGTCAAGTCCCTGTTTGGCAAAAGCAATACGGGCATCATCAAATTCTTCAAATGTAATCTTTGTGCCGGAAATCATATCTCGCACCCTATGGTCGTATGCCTCGGCCTCATCCACGAACGTCGAGCCAACATCGAAGAAAATCCACCGAATCATGTTCGTTCGTCCTTAATGAAATGCTTGACCGTATCCAATGGATTCTTCAGTTCCGTTCTGAAAAAATCGGGATACATCCTGATGTCCTCATCAAGCGAAACCCATTTCAGATGTTCCTTTCTGCTATTTTCCGTGAAGCTCTCGCTGATTGGAGCAAAGTCACTCGGCACTTTCATATAGAAGAAAAATGAAATCTCGTAAATCAGCTTGCCGCGGTTCGTTGGAGCATCGCCGTAAAAATAGTTTTCGTGTATGAAACCAAGGCGGTCTACCTCCATCTTCACACCTGTTTCTTCCAGCACCTCACGCACAACGGCTTCTTCTGCTGTTTCACCAAATTTGATTCTTCCACCGACAGAATAGAGATAGTTGGCTCTTTCATTACCTACCATCAAGACTTTTCCGCCTTTCATAATAATTGCACCCACACGGATGTTCAAGATCCCGTCATCGCAGGGGACACACATATCCCTGTTCATTTTCCAACCTCCGTAATAGCATAAAATCAATTATCTCGTCAGCTCTCTACGTGAGAACGTCAGGCCAAAGCTGTTGTATGCTCATTAGGTCTTCCACTCCTTTGCAACCGTCGCTTTTATAATAGCATACAGACTGGGAAAAATCCATACCTGCATATACAAACACCCTCAGAGCAAGTATCGCCGAGGGGTGCCTTTTGTTTATTCTTTTACAGCCAGCTGCCGTCCTTCATTTGCAGAACCATATCCGCCTGTTCTGCCACTGCTTGGTCGTGGGTGACGATGATGACAGTGCAGCCGTCCTCATGAGCCAAGTCACAAAGAATCTTGACGATGTTCTTGGTGTTGGTGGAGTCCAGATTCCCCGTAGGCTCATCGGCCAAAATGATTTTACATCCCTGGGCCAGGGCACGGACAATAGCCACCCGCTGCTGTTCGCCTCCAGAAAGGTGGCTGGGCAGACGCTTGTCATAAACCGAGGGCAGTTCCACCCTCTCCCGAACGCCTTTGGCCAAAAGCGCCGCCTCCCTTTTGGGCATTTTCTTCATGTCCAGTGGGTATTGAATGTTTTCTTCCACGGTGAGCAATGGAAAAAGATTGTAATTTTGGTAGATGACCGATACGGCTTCCCTGCGCATGCAATTTCTGTCCCATTCCTTTGTGGATTTCCCGTTTACTACAATCTCCCCCTCCGTAGGCAAATCCAAGCCCGCCATAAGGGACAGAAGGGTGGTTTTGTCCGAGCCGGATTTTCCGATAACGGCGTAGCACTTCCCCGGTTCAAAATCATAGGAAACGTTGTTTACCGTCTGGAACTTGCCGTTATAGCTGTAAGATGCATTTTAAAGAGAAATACTCATGTCAATCCTCCTTGATGCCCGTAAGCAGATTTTTTCGCAGAGTCACAATCAGCGCAGCATTTAGGCCTATACAATATACCGCCGCCACAATGCCCAGCTGATACAGGGGCTGCCAGCCGTAGGCGGCGCCACCCAGAGCCGTACCCAGCAGAACGCAGGTCATTTGCTCCTTCCCTGCAAATCAGCTTTCGTCATACCCTTCCTTCCACTCAATTTTCCCTCCCATCTGAGGCATAAACAAAAACTCCGCTTCCATATCCGTAATCCCGGATATGTTGTCCATGCTCATTTTGATCTTCAGATCCTTTATGTATTTTGCAAGGCCGTTGAGTACGGGGTTGACTTCGTTAAAGACGTTTACCACCCGGCGGGGAGCAGCCGGATTGTCGGAACACAGACCGGCAAATTGCTTTTCTTTTGCGCAAGCCGTACGTTTTTTTCGCAAAAAACGTTTTTCTTCTATTGCATTATATCCGAATCCCGCCTTGTCCGCAAAGCGGAGGCCGTACCATGTTCTCCCTTTGAGTGCCCTAAAAAAATATAGTTTATTCCCCGATTGACAGTTATGGGGGCGGCGGGCTATACTTTGAGTGAAAACTTGCATTGATTTGCAAAAGAAAGGGAACTCCATGAAGAAGATTGTCATTGCTCTGGGCGGAAACGCTCTGCAGGAAGCAGGCCGTCCCGCCACTGCCGAAGAACAGCTCCGGGTAGTTGAAAAGACCGCCGCCTATATCGCCGACATTATCGAGGCGGGGTATCAGGTGGTCATCGCCCACGGCAACGGACCTCAGGTCGGGCGCATTGTCCTGCAGAATGAAGCGGCCGCCGCCGTTACTCCCGCTCTCCCCTTTGACGTTTGCGGTGCCATGAGCCAAGGATATATCGGCTACCATATCCAGCAGGGTCTTGGAAAGGTACTTCGGGAACGGGGTATTTCCAAGGAAGCGGTCACCGTGGTCACCCAGGTGGTGGTGGATCAAAACGATCCCAAGTTTAAAAATCCCAGCAAGCCCATCGGCCCCTTCTATACGGAAGAGGAAGCCAAGAAGCTTGCGGAAGAAAAGGGCTATGCCATGAAGGAGGACGCCGGCCGGGGCTGGCGGCGGGTAGTGGCGTCTCCCCTGCCCACCAAGATTGTGGAGCTGGATGCAGTCAAAGCCCTCCAGCAGGCAGGCTTTATTGTCATCACCGTTGGCGGCGGCGGCATCCCCGTAGTCGAGGACGAGCAGGGGCTTCTCACCGGTACCGCTGCAGTAATCGACAAGGATTTGGCCAGTGAAAAGCTGGCGGAGGATCTGGACGCCGATGCTTTGGTCATTCTCACCGCTGTAGAGCAGGTGGCCATCCACTTTAACAAGCCCAACCAGCAGCTTCTGAGCGCTTTGAATACGGCGGAAGCTAAGCAGTATATGGCGGAAGGACACTTTGCTCCTGGCTCCATGCTGCCCAAGATGGAGGCCGCCGTAAAGTTTGCCGAAAGCAAAGAGGGGCGCAAGTGCATCATCACCTCCTTGGAAAAGGCCGTGGAGGCTCTGGAAGGCCGCGCAGGCACTACTCTGACCAGGTAACATACAACGCAGAAAGGATTTTTATCATGACCTACGCTATGATGGCTCGGGAGCAGCAGGAAGCTTTGCTCTGTCAACTGCAGGAAGAGTATGCAAAGGTAAAGGCGCTGGGGCTGAAGCTGGACATGTCCCGTGGGAAACCCAGCAAGGCTCAGTTGGACATGGTCAGCGATATTCTCAACGTGCTGGTCACCGCCGAGGACTGCATGGACGGCAAGCTGGATGTGCGCAACTACGGCGAGCTTATGGGCACTCCCTCTCTGCGGGCATACTTTGCGGATTTGCTGGGGGTCAAGGTGGAAAACGTCTTTGACGGCGGTTGTGCTTCCCTGCAGCTCATGTATGACCTTTTGAGCAAGGCCTGCATCAACGGTCTGTACCATTCCCCCAAGCCCTGGGCCAAGCTGGATACTGTCAAGTTCCTTTGTCCCTCTCCCGGCTATGACCGCCACT
>CAYUHW010000205.1:0-3603 GCA_964444605.1 uncultured Christensenella sp.
GGCCTACATGGAGCAGGACGATGCCGATCCCAACTCCGAAAACGACTTCGGTAAAAACATCATTCCCGCCATGCTGGATGCCGGGGAGACAATGGTGGCCTATCCCTTCTCCGGATACTGGAAGGACGTGGGCACGGTGCAGAGCTTCTGGGAAGCCAACATGGATTTGCTGGGCTTCCCCCCGGTACTGGATCTCAACGACAGCAACTGGAAGATTTACACCCGCAACCCCGTTAAGCCTCCTCACTATGTGGGCACGGATGCTTATGTGCGCAACTCCCTTATCTGCGAAGGCTGTGTGGTGGAGGGAGCCGTGGAGAACTCCGTTCTCTTCTCCGGCGCCACGGTGGAAAAAGGCGCTCGGGTTACGGACTGCGTGATTCTGCCCAACGCCCACATCGGCGCCAACTGCGATTTGCATAAGGCCATCGTAGGCGAAAACACTCAGGTGGGGGCCTACACCGTCATGGGCGGACCTTTGAGACCCGGAGAAAAGGTGGACAACGCCCTGACCGGGGATATTACCCTGGTGGGAAACGATGTCATCGTTCCTCCCTGCAGCTATCTTGCTCAGGGTGCCGTACTTAACGCCACTACTCAGGAGGTGCACGCATGATTTCCAATGCCTTTGGTTTGATTTACGCCGGGGAAAGCAATCCCCATCTGAAGGATCTGACCCTCTCCCGCTCCATCGGCGCCGTGCCCTTTGGAGGGCGGTACCGCTGCATTGACTTTATCCTTTCCGACATGGTCAACTCCGGCATCACCAGCGTGGGGGTCATTGCAGAGAAAAACTACCACTCCCTGATGGATCACCTTGGTTCCGGGAAGGAATGGGATCTTCACCGCAAGCGGGAGGGCCTGTACATTCTGCCCCCCTTTATGACCAAGGATTCCTCCGAGATTGCCACGGGCTCCGTCGGGGCCATCCGCTCCGCTTTGGGCTATGTCCGCCGTGCCCCTGAACCCTACTGCATTCTGTGCGCTTCGGGCATTGTGCTGAACATGGACTTGACCCCCATGATGGAACAGCATTTGGCCAGCGGTGCGGACATCACCATGCTCTACTGCGACGACGGCGGAAATGTGTCTGAGGAATCCGAGCGGGATCTGCGCTTTGTCATGGACGAGAACCGCCGCATTATCGACATGGAGCTGGACTCCTACCGTCCCAAGAGCATCAGCCGAAGCTGCGACATCCTCATTCTCCACAAAGATCTGCTCATGTACCTGATTGACGAGGCCTATGCCCGTGGGGAATACGACTTCCGCCGGGATGTCATCCTTAAAAAGTACCGTACCCTGCGCATTATGGGCTATCCCCATAAGGGCTATTTGGGAAGGCTGACCTCCATCTCCAACTACTACCGCTGCAGCATGGAGCTTCTCAGCGGCAAGGTGCGCAATGAGCTGTTTAACCCCGAGCAACCCATTTACACCAAGGTCAAGGACGAGGTGGCCGCCAAATACGGCAGTGAGTCTACGGTGAAAAACAGTATCCTGGCCGACGGCTGCAGCATTGAGGGACGGGTGGAAAACAGCATCCTCTTTAGAGGCGTGTCCGTAGCCAAGGATGCCGTGGTGCAAAACAGCATCCTCATGCAGGGGGTTACGGTGCAGCCCGGCGCCAAGCTGGATCACGTGATTCTGGACAAGGGCGTCACCATTCTCCCCGGGCGGAATCTGGTGGGGTACGAGAGCTTCCCCATCGTCATCCGCAAGAACCTGACGGTATAAGACTTTGGGGGCGGATGCATGTCCGCCCCTTGACATTTTTTCTGCGGAGGTTTATAACAATGCAAACGAAACAGCCAAGCCCCAAGCGCCCGCCGCTGAAGGTGCTTTTCTGCGCCAGCGAGTGCGTGCCCTTCATTAAGACGGGAGGTCTTGCAGACGTAGCCGGCTCCCTCCCCCGCTCCCTGGTGCAGGGAGGAGACGATGTGCGGGTGATTCTGCCCAAGTACCGTCTTATCCCCTATTCCTACATCTGCTCCATGGAGCATGTGGTGGACTTCACCATCCTCATGGGCAGCCAGAGCGTATACTGCGGCATCGACACGCTGGTAGAGGGGGGCGTGCGCTACTACTTTGTAGACAACCTGGCTCTCTTCGGCGGAGACAGCGTATACACGGGAAACGAGGAGGAAGGCTACCGCTTCGCCTTCTTCTGCCGTGCGGTGCTGGAGGCGCTCCCCCGCATCGGCTTTTTCCCCGATGTGCTCCACTGCAACGACTGGCAGACGGGACTGATTCCCGTGCTTCTTCGCAAGCAGTATGCAGGGGACGCCCGCTATGACCGGGTGCGGACGGTATACACCATCCACAACCTGCGGTATCAGGGATTGTTCAACTGGCAGAACATGAACAGCTTTTTGTGCCTGCCCGGGGAGGTGTTCACCTCCGAGGGTCTGGAGTTTTACGGGTGTCTGTCCTTCATGAAGGGAGGACTTGTGTATTCCGACAGAATCACCACCGTCAGCCCCACCTATGCCGAGGAGATTAAGACCCCCTACTACGGGGAGCGGCTGGACGGTCTGCTCCGCCACAGGGAAAACGTGCTTTCGGGTATTCTCAACGGCATTGACACCGATGCCTACGACCCGGAGCGGGATTTGCATCTGCGGGTGTCCTACTCGGCGGAAAACCGTCGGGGAAAGGCGGTGCAAAAGGCCGCTTTGCAGAGGGAGTGCGGATTGGAGATCAAGGAGCATACGCCCCTTATGAGCATGATTACCCGCCTGTGCCCCCAGAAGGGTCTGGATTTGGTGGAGTGCGTGCTGGACGATATTATGCGTCAGGACATCCAGCTCATCTTCCTCAGTATGGGGGATCCCCACTTTGAGGACTTCGTCCGCTGGGCGGCGGAACGCTACCCCGGCCGCATTGCCGCCAGGGTGGAACTCAACGAGCCTTTGGCCCACAGAGTATACGCCGGCAGCGACATGTTCCTCATGCCTTCTCAGTTTGAGCCCTGCGGTCTAAGCCAGCTCATCGCCCTGCGCTACGGCACCATTCCCATTGTGCGGGAAACGGGAGGGCTTCAGGACACCATTATTCCCTTCAACGTGTATACCGACGAGGGGAACGGCTTTTCCTTCCGTCCATACAACGCCCACGAAATGCTCTATACCATTGAGCGGGCCTGCGGGTATTACAAGGATAAAGCCCTTTGGAACAGACTTGTGGACAGAGCCATGGCCAGCGATTATTCCTGGCCCAGATCTGCCGAAAAGTACAGGGAGCTGTATCGCTCTCTGGTATAAATCGAAACATCAGGAGAACACTTATTCATGGACAACGAAATCAGAAGGATCGGTATTTTGACCAGCGGCGGCGACGCCCCGGGTATGAACGCCGCCATCCGTGCCGCCGTGCGCAATTGCCTGCGGCATGATATCATCCCCGTAGGCATCCGCCGCGGGTATAACGGCCTTATTCACGCCGATATGTACGAAATGAACGCCAACGATGTAGCCGGCATTGTCTCCCGCGGAGGCACCATGCTGTACACCGCCCGCTGTGAGGAGTTCAAAACCGATGAGGGCATCGCCCAAGCCGTGCGCACCTGCCGCTACTCCGGCCTGGACGGCATCATCGCCATCG
>CAYUHW010000206.1:0-3598 GCA_964444605.1 uncultured Christensenella sp.
CGCTTACAATGCTTTCCGTATTAACGGAGAGGGAGAGAACCGCAGGGACATCAAGGACGTTCCTGTGCAGGAGATTGCCGCCGCCGTGTATACCGTTTTGTACGAGCAAATCGGCATGGCTCAGGAGGACTTGCTGCGGGAGGCTGCCAACAAACTGGGCTATACCCGCTTGGGTAGCAACGTACTGCCTGCATTGGCCATGGGAATCCAATATGCCCAAACCCAAGGGGGCATCACCACCGGCGTGAACGGAACCTTTGTCCTTTCCGAAGACGGCATGGCCCGTGCGGAAGCCATACGGAACAACTTTTCATAAGCGCCTCCTTCCGCTTGTTTGAAGAAGGCAACAGACTGCACCCAAGGGAGTCTCTCCTGAGAAGAAGAACCGGAAGGTGCAGTTTTTTGTCTCAAATTATTACAGTAAAAAGTATTGACAGGAACCAGAAACCGAGTATAATAAAACGTACGTTACAGAACGAATGTTACAGAACGGACGTTATGAAAAGGAAGGAGTATTTCCGTGCCGCCGAAACCGAAGTATACCAGGGAGCAGATTGTGGCCGCCGCATTGGAGATTGTGTCTCAAAAAGGCACAGAGGCTTTGACCGCCAAGGAATTGGGGAGCGCTTTGCACACCTCCACCACCCCGATTTTTACCGTGTTCGCCTCCATGGCAGAGGTGCAGGAGGCGGTCAAGGAGGCCGCCATGAGCTGCTTTGAGGGCTATGCCCATAAGGTGGGGCAGGATATGCCCGTGTTTAAGCAGGTGGGCATGCGAATGATTCTGTTTGCCAAGGAAGAGCCTCGGCTTTATCAGCTTGTGTTCATGTCTCAAAATAAGGACGTGACGTCCTTTGAGGACATCTACACCCATCTTGGTATCGTTGCCGATGAATGTTTAACGACGATTCAAACCGATTACGGCTTGTCTGCCGAAAATGCAAAAACCTTGTTCGAGCACTCCTGGATTCACACCTACGGCATCGCCACCCTGTGCGCCACGGGCATGTGCAATTTCACCCAGGAGGAAATATCCAAAATGCTGACGCAGGATTTTACGGCCATGATGCTGTTGCTGAAAGGAAAAAACAATAAGCAATAACATTCGGTTTTTTGTAAAGGGAGATATAAAGGGTGCCGTTGCGTATATGCGGGAGCACGATGCACAGCAGCCGATACAGACCAAACGAACCTCTTCTGTATGCAGGCAAAGGCGGTGGAGCTTTTGAATGCGGATACGAAAGAAACAGAAAAGAAAAATCCTTGGGACGGAAGGAGAATAAAAATGGAAACATCACAGAAGCTGCTCAGAATTGCAGGCATCGGTCTGGCCGCGGGGGCAATGATCTTTGCAGGTTTATCCCTGTTTGGATACCGGAACACCTGGACACTGCCTGCGGCACTTGGCTGCAGCTCGCTGTCTCTGCTTTTTCAGATTATTATGTTCAGGCAGAAAGGGAAATAGCCTGCACAATCACGAACGGCTTTAGCAACGCAATAGGCTATGGAGCAGAGACCTTATGCAGCATATGCGGGAATCAACAAGGCAGTGCACGAATGGTTTGGCGCAAATATGCTTCTTTGCAACATAACCGATTGGGCAGGTGTGGCAGCCATAGCGTCGGCCTTGCGGTTTGCAATACCGGGCTTGGGGT
Source organism: uncultured Christensenella sp. (assembly GCA_964444605.1). Classification (GTDB taxonomy): domain Bacteria; phylum Bacillota; class Clostridia; order Christensenellales; family CAG-138; genus RUG472. Next base: position 1,656 of record CAYUHW010000206.1, read on the forward strand.
CATGATGCATTCCGTTGCTTTTGAACAGAGGGACATGAAAGGATAGGACACAGATGCATATCATTCATTGGTACGGACTTGCCTTCATGGTGATTATCATGATTCCCAACATCGTATTTGCCATCAAATGCAAGGACGGATTTGAAAACAAGTACCGAAACAAAGTGGTGGAGGCCATGGAGCAGATTGGGCGTTTCGGCTGTTTCGGCTTCATGTGCGTGAACATTCCCGGAACGTGGTTTGGCTGGTGGTCGGACGAGGCTTTTGCCCTCTATCTGGTTGTGGATACCGTACTGGCACTGCTGTACTGCGGCATCTGGGCGGTGTGCTTTCGGAAAAACAGCCTGTTTCGGGCATTGGCACTTTCCATTCTCCCGTCGGCGTTGTTTTTGTTCAGCGGGATTATGAGCCGGTCAATACTTCTGATTCTTTCGGCCATGCTCTTTGCTCCGACCCATATTTTGATTTCCTATAAAAATGCGAAGGGTGCATAGCACTGCGCAGCCGTAACAAAAACAGATGAAAATGCATGATGGAACAAGGAGAAGATAAAATGGATAGACAAACGGCTTTTCGCTTATTGATTGTTGCCGGGGCACTCATGCTGCTTTCGGGCTGTATCTTTGGCTTTATGCAGCAGTGGATTTATGCGGCGCTGTTGTGGGGCGGTGCTTTCGGCTGCCTGATGGGGGCACTGAATTTTAAGAAATAGAAAGAAACATGAGAGTAGAGAAAGAATGAACGTGGAACAAAGACTTTTGCTGATAGCAAGGGGCGGGCTGTGTGCGGCGGGGCTGATCTTCCTGCTGTTGGCCCTCTGGCACTATGAGCCCCAATGGACGCTGCCCGCCGCCTTAGGCTGTACGGTATTGTGTATTATGTTTCTTCCTCTGTTTTATCAGGGGAAGATGCAGAAAGGAGAAAAGAAATGAGCAAGTATGCATCTTTGTGGGCGTATATAGGCGGGTGCGGGAAAGAATCCCTCACGCTGTCCTTTGAGGAGATAGAGGAGATTGCGGGCGTGCCCATGGATCACGCCTTCCTCAAATATAAAAAGGAACTGGCGGCATACGGCTATGAGGTGAAGAAGATTTTCCTGAAGGAGAAAAAGGCAGCATTCATCCGCATAGCACAGCCTAGCACCTTGGTGCTGTATGTCCATGGTAAGGGCGGCATGGCAGAGGAAGGGGAGTATTACAAGCCCCTGTTTCCGAACTGTGATGTAGCAGGACTTGATTACAAGGCCGAAACCCCTTGGGACGCAGAGAAGGAGTTTCCCTCGGCTGTGGAAGGACTTTTTCAAAGGTACAAATCTGTCATTCTCATTGCCAACAGCATCGGAGCTTACTTTTCCATGTGCGCTCTGCCCCAAAAGAAAGTGAAGAAGGCCTATTTCATTTCCCCCATTGTGGATATGGAAAAGCTGATTTTGAACATGATGGACTGGGCGCAGATAACCGAAGAAAACCTGCGTGAAAAGGGACGGGTGGAAACCAATTTCGGGGAAACCCTGTCATGGGACTATCTCTGCTATGTGCGCCGGCACCCCGTGAACTGGCAGGTGCCTACGGAGATTTTGTACGGCGGCAGGGATAACCTGACTTCCTTGGAGACCGTTGCGGCCTTTGCAAACGCCCATCAGGCAGACCTGACGGTCATGGAGCAGGGGGAGCATTGGTTTCACACGGAGGAACAAATGGATTTTTTGCGCCGCTGGATACAGGAAAAAGAAGGTATGAAAGGAACAAAGGGTGATGAAAAATAGACTTGTTGGATTTTTACTCACTGCAGTACTTCTGCTGAACCTGTGTGCCTGCGCAGGAGAGAATGCCGTCATACAGGCGGATGAAAACACCTTTTTGGTGCGCTGTTGCGTTGATGGTGGTGCGGAGTTGTTCGGCCTTCATTTTGGATACTCTCTGGGCGGAACACCGGCTGGGGGC
>CAYUHW010000207.1:0-3594 GCA_964444605.1 uncultured Christensenella sp.
AATTGTATTTGCCGTCGGAGAAGGCGCCTGCGCCGCCAAAGCCGCTCATAATGGAGCAGACCTTGCACTTGACACAGCTTTTCACCTTGTCCCCGTCAATGGGGCAGCGGCGTTTTTCCAGAGGACCGCCGGTCTCCAGCACGGCCACCTTCAGTTGCGGACGGCGCTCCATAAGCTCATAGGCGGAGAAAATACCGCCGGGGCCTGCACCGATGATGAGAACGTCGTATTGTTTCATAAGATACTCCTTGGGGTATAGGATGGGGGAATTACAGGGCGGAAGCGATTTGCGCCGCAATCTCCACGTTGTGGAAGACAAGCTGGATGTTGGAAGCCAAGCTGTCGCCGCCGGTAATCTCCTTAATGCGCTTGAGCAGGAAGGGAGTAGTGTCCTTGCCCTGAATTCCCTGGTCCTTGGCTTCGGCCACGGCCTGCTCTACAGCACCGAGAATATAATCGGGATCCATGCTGTACTCTTCGGGAATGGGAGCCGTAATCAGCATGCCGCCCTCATAATGCAGTTCCTCAGCGGCGTGAATGGCGGCGGCAATCTCTTGGGGCGCGTCTGCCCGCCAGAGAAGGGGGATGCCGCTCTTGGCAGTGTAGAAGGCAGGAAGCTCGTCAGTGCCGTAGCCGATGACGGGCACGCCCTTGGTCTCCAGATACTCCATGGTGCGGGGCAAATCCAAAATAGCCTTGGCGCCGGCGCAGACCACGCACACGGGGGTCTTGCCCAGCTCTTCCAAGTCAGCGCTGACGTCCATGGTCTCTTCGTATCCGCGATGTACGCCGCCGATGCCGCCGGTGGCAAAGACCTTGATGCCCGCCAGATGGGCCACAATCATGGTGGCGGCTACGGTGGTGGCGCCGTCCATCTTCCGAGCCATGAGCAGAGGAATGTCTCTGCGGCTGGCCTTGGTCACTTTAACACCTTCTCTGCCCAGGTAGTCAATCTGCTCATGGGTAAGTCCCGCACAAAGCTGTCCGCCGATGATGGCGCAGGTTGCGGGAACGGCGCCGTTGTCACGGCAAATCTGCTCGCACTTCAGAGCGGTTTCCACGTTCTGGGGATAGGGCATGCCGTGGGAGATAATGGTGCTCTCCAGTGCGACTACGGGGCGGCCTTCCTTCATGGCCTGTTCCACTTCGGGACTCATTTTAACGAATGTATGGCAGTTCATTGGTAATCCTCCTGAAATAATCAAAAAAACCTTTTCTATTATACCACAACTGTGGTAAAATAAAAGCAAAATTGTTGGAAACTCGAAAGGAAGTTTTGCGCATGAAACGTGCAAGCGGCGTCTTGATGCATATAACCAGCCTGCCCTCCCCTTATGGCATCGGCACCATGGGACAGGCCGCCTATGAATTTGTAGATTTTCTTCACCGCGCCCGTCAGCGGTACTGGCAGGTGCTGCCTTTGACCCCCACCAGTTACGGAGACTCTCCCTATCAGGGGCCTTCCGCCTTTGCAGGCAATCCCTATCTCATCGATTTGGATCTGCTCAAGGAGGAGGGACTGCTGACGGAGGAGGATATCGGAACCGACTGGGGAAGCAACCCCAGAAAGGTGGATTTCGGCCTTATGTATCGGCGCAAGTATGCGGTGCTGGAAAAGGCCTTTGCCCGCTTTGACAGAAGGGAAATGGAGGGATTCTGCCGGAAGGAGGAGTATCTCTCCGGCTGGGCGCTGTTCTCCGCTCTAAAGGATCATTTCAACGGCGCCCCTTGGTACGATTGGCCTCAGGACATTCGGGACAGAGAGCCCGAAGCACTGGAGCGGTACGGACGGGAGCTCAGCGAGCGCATCGCCTTCCACAGCTTTATTCAATATGAGTTTGACAAGCAGTGGAACGCCCTCATGGCCTATGCCAAAAAGCAGGGCATCGGTTTTATCGGGGATATTCCCATCTATGTGCCCCATGACAGTGCAGATGTGTGGGAGAATCGGCAGCTTTTCCACTTGGGAGAAGACTGTTATCCGACTCTGATTGCCGGCGTACCCCCCGATGACTTTACGGAGCTGGGACAGCTTTGGGGCAACCCCGTGTACAATTGGGACGCCCACCGTGCCGAGAACTTTGCATGGTGGAAAAAACGGGTGCTGTCGGCTTCCAAGCGCTGTGAACTTCTGCGTATCGACCATTTCCGCGGGCTGGAGAGCTTCTGGGCGGTGCCCTTTGGGTCTGTAGATGCCCGCCCCGGCCATTGGTATCCCGGCCCCGGCATGGAGTTGGTCAACGCCTTTAAGGAAGTGGGACTGGAGGATAGCATCATTGCCGAGGACTTGGGGTATCTGACCCCAGAGGTCAAAAAGCTCCTTTCCGACTCCGGCTACCCGGGCATGCGGGTGCTGCAGTTCGGCTTTGACCCCTTGGGCGACTCCCGTGAATTGCCTCACAACTATGTAAGCAATTCCGTTGCCTATCTGGGCACCCACGACAACACCACCATCATGGGCTGGTTCAACACCGCCCCCGTGGAGGAAGCGGCCTTTGCCGTGGACTATTTGGGACTGAACCGGCAGGAGGGCTTCCCCTTCGGCTTCATCCGGGGGCTGTTCACCTCCGTATCCAATCTGGCCGTGGTGCAGCTTCAGGACGTTCTGGGACTGGGGGATGAGCACCGCATGAATTGGCCCGGCACCACCGGCTGGTGGGGCTGGCGGGCTCTGCCCGGGGAGTATACCAGGGAGGTAGCCGACCGCTTGGCCTACTACACCCGCATGAGCGCCCGTGCTCCCGTCAAAAAATAAGGCTTTTCAGCAAAACATAGTTCCCGATTGACTTTTTTTGGCAGAGACAATAAATAATATACAGACTGTTTGCAAAAGCAGTCTTAAAACAACAGGAGATTGATAGTATGAGAGTGAGAATACCTACGGGTATACAGCAGTTGTCGGGGGAGTTTCAGCAGAAACGGCTGATAACCTATAAGTGCACGGAATGCGGCAAGCGGCACGTTTACGAGTACCATCTCAAAACCACCCAGCAGGCCGTTTACCATGTCTTTGGGGGACGGAAGGCTCGTGAGTCGGCAGAGAATAAGGTGCGTGAAAAAGCTGTTGCGGCCCTTGACAAGCTGGACGCAGAGATGTTTGAGGAAATTAACGATCGTCAGGAGTACGGCAGGTTTTACGAGCCGGTAACCTGTCCCGGCTGTAATGCGGTGCAGCCTTGGTCCAACATTCCCCGGCCTTGGATGAAGACCACCTTGTGCGGTTTGTGGCTGGCGGGGGTAATTATGTTTGGATTTTTTACGTTTATGGTGCTCTTTACCGCAAAAAACGTGATGCCCTCCTTGTTAATCTTTCTGATTCCCCTTCTTGTCCTGATAGCTTTGCCCCTGATTCACAAGCAGAAGCGGGATAAGGCAATGGAAGCGATTCACGCTCTGTCCATGGAGCCGCTCAAATATTATAATAAGACCAATATCCACGAGCTCAAGAATGAGCAGTTAAACTGAGTTTACATACCGACCGATACGGAAAAAGCCCCCTTAGGGGGCTTTTTTGTAACAAGAACCGGTTCTCATATGCAGCAAAGCCGCCTTATATAAGGCGGCTTTGCGCTTGGGGCTCTATCATGAAGGAGG
>CAYUHW010000208.1:0-3521 GCA_964444605.1 uncultured Christensenella sp.
CGGGTACGTTGTCGGAGGATACCAGAGGGGCTTTGGGGGCGGGCACCACAATCGTCTTTCCCTTGTAGGAGGGGCGCATTTGGGCATTATATACTTCTCCGTCCTTTAAATCCGCAAAGCGGATGGGGCCGTCATTGCTCCAGTCCCAGCTTTCATCGGTGCAAATGACTTCCCGACTGCCGTCCGTATAGACAACCTCCAACTGACACAGCACACTGGTCTGCCAGCCATAGACCCCCGTAACGCCGTAAGCCGCAGAACTGCCACGATACCAGCCGTCTGCAAGGCGCAGTTCAATCAAAGTCTCAGGCTGAAGCAAAGAGGTGACATCATAGGTCTGATACTGAATGCGCTTGCGGTAGTCCGTCATGCCGGGAGAAAGAATAAAGTCTTCCAGCCGCTGCCCGTTTATGTGTACGTCATATAAACCCCGTGCCGAAGCATACAGCCTGGCGGCGGCAACGGGCTTGGGGAGGGCAACGGTTTTTTTAAAGCAGTCCACGCTCTGGCGGCGGTTCTTTTGGGGCTTGTAGTCTCCGGCAATCCAACGGGCTTCCCAGTCGGCGGCCTCCAGAAGACCCAGCTCAAAAAAGCTCTCCGCCCTTTCCCCGGGCATGTCCTTCTCATCCCAAAGGGTAACGAACCAGTGAATTTTGTCCCTGCCGGCAAGACTTTCCCCCTCATAGGGAATGTGGGTCATGGAGGCGGAAGCAACCTTCCCGCTGTCCCAAACCACCTGATTCCCGCGGCGGCAGACAATTTGGTAGGCGGTCTGCTTTTGTCCCCCCTGACAGTTCCAGTAGAATCTGGGCTTGGAAATTCCCAGTCCCAGAGGCTCCTTCAAATATTCCGTTCTCAGTCGAATGGGGTTCATACGTTCTCTCCTTGTACCTGGTTCCGGAAGTCCATGGGGGCTTTTCCAGCCTCTTGGCGGCTATATTCAAGGGAATATAGACCCCCATGTCCGTCTTTCTCCATGCGCTTTGCTATCTCCTTCAGGGGAATCACATCCTGCTCGGGGTTTTCAGCGTCTGCCCCTTGGAAATACCCCTGAAGGCCGAATTATATCGGTGCATCCTATGCTTTACAGAATTTGAATGTCGGCGGCAGCCGTCTCTCTTTGGACGGAGCCTTGGACGGAGACGGTAACCTTGCCGCAGGTTCCTGCCCGCACAACGGCCAAAGCACGCCCGTAATAGGTGATAAAGGTGCCCGTGTGGTACTGTCCCTCATGGCAGGGATTGGCACTGCCGAAAGCCAGCAGTTCGCCCCCCTGTACGCTGACGGTGAGCTCTCTGTCCCCATTGCTTTCCACCACGCCGTTTTCGCCCACAATCTCAATGGGCACATAGAGAATTTCGCCGGCCTTGGCGGTTTGTTTTTCGGGCTTGACGGCTGCCTTCGGCGTACCGGAAGCGGAACAAAGATCTCTGCGGGAGACCTCCCGCCCAATGGCGTCATAGGCCACCGCCGTCAGAGTGCCGGGGGCGTACTTTACCTTAAAGACGGCCTTCATTTCCTTCAGCTTCTTCTTGCCCAGAGACTTTCCGTTCAGCTGCAGTTCCACCGTTACGACATCGCTGTATACTTCCACCTCCGCTTTGTTTCCTTCACAGCCCTGCCATGCCCAGCTTTCAATGGCATTGGTGCCCCGCCATACGGACTTGGAGGGGGATACGCCGGGGTGGTTCACAGGCTTCACGCCAATGCGGGGGGCTTTTTCCAGTCCCCATACGGTGGAAGCATAGCGGCAGGAGGCATCGGGGACGCCCAGAATGTCGATAACCCCGGCACCGGCCAGCACCCAGGGGTAGGGACGGTTAAAGGGCATGCCGCCGGTGTAGCTCCATGCGCCGATACCCGCTTCGCCCAAATAGTCCCAGGCGGTCCACATAAAGTCTCCCAAAATGTAGGGATGCTTTTTCACCTGCTCCCAGTTCTTATAGATATCCTGAGGGAAGGTTTCGGAGCCGAAGATAATGCGCTCGGGATGCTGCTTTTCTTCCAGCGGGTAGCGGCCGGAACCGTAGTTATAGCCTGCAATGTCCAGTGCGGCGATGATGGGGGAGGCAATGGCGTCTACCTTGGGGGAGTTTCCGCCCTTGTTCATGCCCGTGCCCACAAAGGAGGCAATGATGTTAAAGGCCAAGCTGGCGTTCTGGGTCTCGGCCTTCTTTTTCTTTCCGGAGGCCTCGACGCTCATCTCGCCGTCCTGATAAATGCCCTGTCCCTTGGCGGCTCGTCCCAAAATCATCAGGTTTACGCCGCAGGTTACGGGGCGGGTAGTGTCCATGGAATGAATAAGATCGATTTGCTTTTTTCCGTAGGCAAGACCCTTCTCCTCGGCGGGCTCTGCCACCTCGTTGCCGATGGAATACATAATGACGGAAGGGTGGTTGTAATCCCGGTTTACCAGCGCACGGGTATCCTCTTCCCAGCAGGTTTCAAAGTCACAACCGTAATCATACTTGTTTTTTCGATTGTACCACATGTCGAAGGTCTCATCCATGACGTACATGCCGTAATAATCGCAGGCCTCCAAAAGAGCGCGGGAGGCAGGATTGTGGGCGGAGCGGATGGCGTTGAACCCGGCCTCCTTCAGAATCCGTACCCGCCGCCATTCGCTTTCGTCATAGGTGGCGGCGCCTAAAATGCCGCTGTCGTGGTGTACACAGCCGCCTCGCAGAAGAGTCTTCTTTCCGTTGATGAAAAGCCCCTGATTGCTCCAGGAAATCTGTCGAATGCCGAACTTTTCCTCAAGGGTTTCCTCCCCGCAGCGGACTTTGCAGGTGTATAGATAAGGCGTTTCATCGCTCCACAGCTTGGCATCGGGAATATCCAGTTCGCAGATTTGACCCTTGCCGAAAGCAACGGCGGCATCCCCGTCCAGAATCTCTACGGATACTTCCTTTTCGGCCTTGGTTTCCACCCGAATGCGGGCGGGGGACAAAGAAAGGGTGGTAATCTTGATTCCCTGGTAGGCAATGCCATGGGTCTCGCCTACATACAGCCACACCGGCCGATAGATGCCGGAGCCGGAGTACCAGCGGGAATTGGGCAGCAGGGAGTTGTCTGCCACCACCTTCAGAGTGTTTTCTTCCCCCCAGCGAAGCCCGGCCAGCTCTACGGTAAAGGTGGTGTAGCCGTACTTGTGTCCGCCAATGGCTTGGCCGTTTAAAAAGACGGTGCTGTTTTTGTATACGCCCTCAAACTCTACAAGAACCTTCCTGCCCTTCCATTCTGCAGGCGCCGTGAAGGTTTTTTCATAGGTATAGATTCCTCCGGGGAAGTAACCGTGGCCGCCGTCGGAGGCCTCGGGGCTTCTCTTTTCCAAAATCTGTCCGTCATGGGGCAGGGTCACGGGGATTCCGTTGCAAGCCCAGTTCTCGTTAAAACTTACTTTTTTCATGCAAATTTACCTCATTTTCTAACTTTAAGACAGAGTCAGTTCTTTTCTTATGGCGCCCAGGGTCTTCAGACTGTCCTTGGGATAGCGGGTCTGGGTGCTTCTGTCTACGGCG
>CAYUHW010000209.1:0-3507 GCA_964444605.1 uncultured Christensenella sp.
CCCATGCAGGATGTTCTGACTGTATTCCTCAGCAAACTTCCTGCTACCATTTTGGTAAACTCCTATTCCGCCCTGTTCGCTGTGCCTATGGGTCTGATTCTGGGCATCTATGCGGCGCTGAAGAAGAACAAGTGGCAGGATCACCTTATTTCCACCGGCGTTATGATGCTGGTCTCCGTGCCCAGCTATGTGTACGCCTTTTTGATTCAGTATTTCCTTTGCTTCAAACTCAAGTGGTTCCCCCTGGTAATGAATTCCGGTACGGATTACTTTACCTGGGACATGTTTAGAAGCATGGTTCCTGCTGTCCTTGCCCTGTCTCTGGGCTCTATCGCCGGCTATGCCCGATTCACCAGAGCAGAGCTGACGGAGGTGCTGACCAGCGAGTTCCTTCTGCTGGCTCGTACCAAGGGACTTACCCGCACCCAGACCACCGTGCGCCATGCTCTGCGCAACGCCATGGTGCCCATCTTCCCCTCCATCATCAGTGAGGTCATTGCGGTTCTGGGCGGCTCGCTTATTATCGAAAACATCTTTGTAGTACCCGGCGTTGGGCCTCTGTATACCCAGTCCATCACCGCCCGTGACTACAACTTCTTCGTATTGCTGTCTGCCTTCTATACCTTGATCGGCTTGGCAGCCGGTATCGTGGTAGACTTGAGCTACGGCATTATCGATCCGAGAATCAGAATGGGGAGTAGAAAGTAATGAAACAGAACAATTATGATAATATTCCCGTAGAAAAGTTCAGATTTGCGGACAATTCCAACATCCACGACCAGAAGTTTGAAACCAAGCAGATCAGCTACTTTGCCGACGCCTTCCACCGCTTCTGCAAGAACAAGTCCTCCGTAGCCGCTGCCATCATCATTCTGTGTCTCATTCTGTACGCCATTCTGGTACCCATCTTCTGCCAGACCACCTATTCCAAGGACCTGACCAACACCCTGTACCTGAGCTACGGCAAGCTTTTGCCCAGGAACGAGCTGTGCGTGAAGCTGGGCTTGGATTTCTGGGACGGCTGCAACGAGCAGACCATCAGCGAATCCAGCTACATCGCACTGCGGGGCTTGGAGCAGGAGACCGGCTATCAGGCCATCAAAGAGGTTCTGGGCACCAGCACCGACGAAAAGGGCAAGACTACCTATGTCTGCCGCATTGACAGCTATGTCAACAACGGCTATACCTACGTCACCCTCGGGCAGGCCGAATACGAAAAGATTCAGCAGTGGCAGCTGGACAACGGCATTCAGGTCATTTTCCCCGCCGTGGAGGACTCCAAGGCCAGCGATGCCAGAATCTGGTACAAGGCCAACAAGAAGGGCGTTCCCAAGCAGGACAAGGAGGGCAACCTCATTGCCGAGTACCGCACCAGCGGCCGTGACGGCGATTACAACTCCCTGCGCATTGAGGGCGACCCGGGCATTGAGAATCCCGAGGCGGAGAAGCGCTACCGCTACGCCCATGTAACGGGCAACTCCAGCTCCGTTTCCTATAAGTGCCGTGTATTCATGTACACCTACTTCCAGTACAAGTTCGGCTTTGAGCCCTCCTTCCTCTTCGGCACCACGGCCATGGGTCAGGACATTCTCACCCGCTTGGCCGGCGCCGCCCGGTTCTCTCTGGGCTTTGCCGTACTGGTCAGCGTCATCAACCTGTTCATCGGTGCCGTCATCGGCGCTATGGAAGGATACTACGGCGGTGCCTTCGATATGATTATGGAGCGGTTCATCGACATTCTGGCCCGCGTTCCCTTCATGGTCGTGGCCACGCTGTTCCAGTTGCACTTAGCCAAGGTGGTAGGCCCGGTGGTATCCATGCTATTTGCCTTCGTGCTGACGGGGTGGATCGGCATGGCGGGCACCGTGCGTATGCAGTTCTACCGCTTTAAGGGGCAGGAGTACATTCTGGCCGCCCGCACTCTGGGCGCCAGCGACGGACGGTTGATGTTCAAGCACATCTTCCCCAACGCTCTGGGCACCATCATCACCAGCTCCGTGCTGGTAATCCCCGGGGTTATCTTCTCCGAATCCAGCCTGACCTATTTGGGTATTGTGAATCTGGACAGCTCCACCATGACCAGCGTGGGCACCATGCTGGCCAATGCACGGCAGTTCCTGTCTTCCTATCCCCATATCATCTTCTTCCCGGCCATTTTCATCTCCCTGCTGGAGATTTCCTTCAACCTGTTCGGTAATGGCCTGCGCGACGCATTCAATCCTGCACTGAGGGGGTCTGACGAATGAGCATGAATAAAGAAAAGAAGCTCCAGGTGAAGGATTTGACCATCTCCTTCCGCACCGTCAACGGCAAGCTGCAGGCTGTCCGCGACATCTCCTTCGATTTGTACAAGGGCGAGACCCTGGCCATCGTAGGCGAGTCCGGTTCCGGCAAGTCCGCCACCAGCAAGACCATTCTGGGCATCTCTGCGGCCAACACCATCATCGAGGGCGGCGAGATTCTCTATGACGGCAAGGATCTGCTGAAGATCAGCGAGGAAGACTTCTGCACCATCCGCGGCGACAAAATCGCCATGGTGTTCCAGGATCCTCTTTCCAGCCTGAACCCCATCATGCGGGTAGGCAAGCAGCTCACCGAAGCTATGCTGCTGAAGAACAAGGCCAACCGCAAGGAGTGCCGTAAAAAGCTCTCCAACGGCATGAAGGCCCTGAACGCCAACATGGTGGGCGCCGGCTGCAACGTGGACAGCGCCATGTTCAGCACCTTTAAGGCCATCATCAAGGAGCAGGCCAAGTACGAAGGCCCCTACGATACCGCCCATACCAACGCTATGGCGGCGCTGAAGGCGGCGGAGGATATGCTGCTGGCCATTGACAAGGACGCTCTGTCCGATCCCAAGGGGGACGCCCGTGAGCTGAAGAACTACGCCGCCGGTGCCGTGGATCACTTTGTGGTGCGGGATGGAGAGAAGATGAAGTCCATCCTGGGCGAATTGACCAAAAACGCCGCCGCAGGCATGAAGGCCAAGGACTTCTCCGCTCTGAACAAGACCGTTCTGGCCCTGAAGGCCCTGCTGGAGCAGGCGCTGGCCGAGGAGAAGCCCGACTTCTTCGCTCTGGGCTGCTATGTAGTGCTGGATAAGAAAAACGTGGGACAGGAGTCCGCCGCCGAGCTGAACCGCCTGACCGCAGGAAGCCTGACCGGCCCCTTCATTCAAAACTTCATTGCCACCACCAAAAAGGCTATGGAATATTCCGCCCATTGCTCCGTGGAGAACATGGGCGCCGCCATCGTCAAGGCTCAGGCCGTGCGCTCCGCCTTTGCCGCTTCTTTGCCTGAAGAAGCCCAGGCAAAGAAAATGGCCGCCGAAGTGGCCGATGCCGTAGAAAAGGCCATCGATCCCTTGGAGACCGTGAAGGACAGCGCCGCTTATACCTTCAGAGTCAGCCTGAACTCCGCTCTGGACACCTACTATCGGGGCGTGACCAGCAACGTGGCGGAAAAGAAGCGCTTTGAGAAGCAGACCGCCAAGTACGAGGCCGCCGT
>CAYUHW010000210.1:0-3507 GCA_964444605.1 uncultured Christensenella sp.
AGGGAAAGGCGATTGTGGTGCCCGCCCCCAAAGCCCCTCTGGTATCCTCCGACAACGTACCCGTACAGGAAAAAGAGCACTTTGTCCCCCGCCTGCTCACCGCCAAAAACGGCAAGCGGGTGCTGGACTTCGGGCAGAATATAGCGGGATACCTTGCCTTTACGGTCAAGGGCAAGGCGGGCGAAACTTTCCGCCTTGTGTGCGGAGAGATTCTGGACGAAGAGGGCCATGTGGATTTAAGCAGCATTCAGGAAACCGTGTCCGCCAAGCGGTATGACAGTTTCTCCATGATGCTGAAGCTGATGACGGGAAAGGCCTCCGGCACCCCCACGCAAACACCCCTGCAGGAGATTCGCTTTACCTGCTCCGGAAATACGGATGTTTACAAAACCGCTTTTTCCGTGTTCGGCTTCCGTTATGCGGAAATTGACGGGGATGTGGAGTTTGACTCCATAGAGGCCATCGCCGTTTACTCTGCCATGGAGGAAACGGGCAGGTTTGCCTGCTCCAACGAGGCGGTCAATGGGCTCTTTTCCAATACCTTGTGGAGCATGAAGGGGAACTATCTGGATTTGCCTACGGACTGCCCCACCCGGGAGCGGCTGGGCTGGACGGGAGACGCCCAAATCTTCTTTGATACGGGCGCCTACCTTATGGACACCGCCCCATTCTTCCGCAAGTGGATACGGGATATGCAGGATGCCCAGTACAAGGACGGCTTGCTGCCCGCCGTGCTGCCCTATCAGGGGGTGGAGATGATGTACAAGACCACGGGGCAATCCGTTGGCTGGGCGGATGCGGTATATCTTATCCCCTACCGCTACTACAAGCGCTTCGGGGACAAGGCTCTGCTGGAAGATTGCTACCCCATGATGAAAAAATACGGGGACTATCTCCTCTGCCATCTGGGCATGAAGGACAAGGCGCAAGCCAAAATGAATCCCTACAATGCTTATACCTATGAAAAGGGTATGCATCTTGGGGAGTGGCTGGAGTCGGAAGAGTTTCAGGAAAAGATAACCGCAAGGCATCAGCCTGCTCACCCGGAGGAGGCCACGGCCTATCTCCATCTTGCCATGGTGACTTTAAGCGAAATCGCCGGGATTTTGGGGAAGCAGGAGGACAAAGAGACCTTTGCCCGCTATGCGGAGGGGTCAAAGCAGGCCTATGACCATTTATTTGTAAAGACCGGCACCCTGGATACAAACCGTCAGGCCAAGCTGGTGCGCCCCCTTGCGCTGGGGCTTTTGGAGGGAGAGGAAAAAGAAAAGGCTCAAAAGCGGCTGGTAAAAGCCGTTACAAACTACGGCTTCCGTGTGGGGACGGGATTCTTGTCCACCCCCTTCCTGCTGGGCGTACTGACGGAGGCAGGAGAAGGAGAGACCGCCTACCGCATGCTGGAGAATACGGAAAAGCCCGGCTGGCTCTATGAAGTGGCGGAAGGCGCCACCACCGTTTGGGAAAGCTGGGAAGGCAACGTCAGCCGCAACCACTACTCTCCCGGTGCCGTGTGCCGGTGGCTCTTTGATACGGCGGCGGGCATCCGTCCCGACGGAGAGAATCGGTTTATTCTCTGCCCCCTTCCCGGCGGCAGCTTCCAATACGCCAAGGCAGAGTATCAGAGCCTTTACGGTAAAATATCTGCAGGCTGGGAAAAGAAGCAGGGCGGCACAATCTTCACCTGCACCGTACCGGAAAACACCCAGGCCCTGCTGCTTCTACCCAGCGGGGAAAAGCATACCCTGTCTCCCGGCACCCACCAATACGCGATATAAGGGGTTTGCGCTATGACTTGCAATACAATTTTCCCGGTCAGCTTTGGCCGGGAAAGCGCATTCAGACCCATGGGGGCAGTATGTTCTATGAGGACGGCGTATACTACCAATCCAGGGAGGACAGGAAAAAGGGAAAACATCTTCCGCCCCAACCGCCGCATGGATCGCCCCCATATCATCAAAAACAAAAGGACGGGAAAGTACGTTCTCTGGCTGAAATACTGCAATAAGGCGCATTTTGCGGGGTTGCCCCTTGAGTGGGACGGAGGCATGCCTTTGATTCCTTGGCGGAATGCCTGGAATACGGATGATTTATCTTAACTTAGGGGATGGGAGCGGCAAGAATCATTGCGCCCCACCCGTCTCTATGTTACAATGCTATAATAAAAGATATGGAGGGCAATTATGAGCGTATTGGGTATCGAGCTGGGCTCCACAAGAATTAAGGCGGTGGCCATTGACGAAAAGCATCTGCCGATAAGCGCGGGGGACTATACCTGGCGCAGTTCTTATGAAAACGGCATTTGGACCTACGATTTGGCGGAGGTTTGGAAGGGGCTCAAGGAGGCTCTCAGCCAAATCCAAAATCGGGACAAAATCCAAGCCATGGGCGTTTCCGCCATGATGCACGGATATCTGGCCTTTGACGCAAACTGGAATTTGCTGGTGCCCTTTAGAACCTGGCAGAACACCATCACCGCACAGGCGGCGCAGTCCCTGACGGCTCTGTTCGGCTTCAACATTCCTCAGCGCTGGAGCATTGCCCATCTCTATCAGGCGGTGCTGAACAAGGAGCCTCACGTTTCTCAGATTGCCCACATCACCACCTTGGCGGGCTATGTTCACTACAAGCTCACCGGCATCAACGCCGTCGGCATCGGCGAAGCCTCCGGCATGTTCCCCATTGACAGCGAGAAAAAGGGTTACGATGAGGAGATGCTAACTAAGTTTGATGCTCTGATTGCAGGGGAGAACCTTCCCTGGAAGCATTTGACTGAGATTCTCCCCGCCGTGCTGACGGCCGGAGAGGACGCAGGCGCACTCACGGAACAGGGCGCCGCCCTGCTGGACAACCTTCTATGCCCGGGCATTCCCTTTGCTCCTGCGGAGGGCGACGCCGGCACGGGCATGACGGCCACCAACGCCGTGGCCCCCAGAACGGGGAACGTGTCCGCCGGCACCTCCATTTTCTCCATGGTGGTGCTGGAAAAGCCTTTGCAGCGGGTCTATGAGGAAATCGATCTGGTAACCACGCCCACGGGAAAGCCCGTTGCCATGGTGCACTGCAACAACTGCACCAACGACTCTAACGCCTGGGTGTCCCTCCTGAAGGAGGCCGCTCAACTGTTGGGTGCCGACCCTTCCAACGGTGAGGTCTACACCAAGCTCTATGAAAAGAGTTTGGAAGGAGACCCCGACTGCGGCGGGGTGCTGGTGTGCAACTATATGGCAGGAGAAGGGGTCACCCATTTGGACGAGGGCAGACCCATGGTGGTACGCAACCCCGACAGCGCCTTCACCCTTGCCAACTTCTTCCGTGCAACCCTCTACTCCACCATGGCCACGCTGAAAATCGGCATGGACATTTTGGCTGAGGAGAAGGTCGCCATCGACAGCCTGACGGGGCACGGCGGTCTGTTTAAAACGCCCGTGGTAGGGCAACGGTACATGGCCGCCGCCTGCAACGCCCCCGTCACCTGTATGCAGACTGCCGGAGAGGGCGGCCCTTACG
>CAYUHW010000211.1:0-3504 GCA_964444605.1 uncultured Christensenella sp.
TTATTAAGCAGTACGCATAGGGCGGGGCGGCGAAAGGCTCCGCCTTTCTCTTTGGCGGTCAGGGGGCGCTCCGCCCCCTGACCGCCAAAGGGTTCGCAAAGCGAACCGCCGCCCCGCCCCCGCTTACACGCAAAAGCATTGACAAAAATCCGAATTCGTACTAAGATAGGAAAGTACGAATTCGGATTTTTTTTAATACAGAATAACTTTGGAGGAAAAACATGGCCTTTCACCGAGAGGATATACGGCGGATGATGGTGGCCTCCCACATGATGGACGGGGTCTATGCCCGCATGGCCAAAAAGCTGGGCATGAAGGAGACGGTGCTGACGCTGCTGTATGCCCTGGATGACGGAGCCCCCCATTCTCAGATTGAGATATGCAGGGAGTGGATGATTCCCAAGACGACCCTGAACACCATCGTGCAGGAGTGCGTGCAGAAGGGCACGGCGGAGCTGGTGCCCGGAGGACACGGGAAGGAGAAGCAGATTGTGCTGACCCCTGCAGGGCAGGAGGCGGCCAAGGCCCTGCACATCCTGTATGAAATGGAGGAGCGCGCCTACCTTGGCACCATGGAGGAGCGGGAGGAGGCCTTCTCCCAAGGGCTCTACGACTTTGCCTGCCGTCTGCGGGAGGAGGAACGGCGTTTTTCCGTGGGGAAAGCGGAGGAGGAGAGCACCATGCCCGCTTTGGCGTTCCCCCAAGAGTAAAGAATCAGAGGTAAAAGAGAAGGTATTTATGTTGAAAAAATGGTTTCCGAGACTGGAACTTAAGTCCTGCCTGCTGTCCTGCTTCGGCAGTGCCTTTCTTGCCTTCGGGCTGTACAATGTCCACGCCCTCTCAGGGGTAACGGAGGGAGGCGTGCTGGGGCTGACCTTGTTGCTGGAGAACTGGTTTCATCTGTCCCCCTCCTTTACGGGGCTGGTTTTAAACCTCCTTTGCTACGGCATGGGCTGGCGTCTGTTGGGAAAGGAGTTTATTGGCTACTCCCTTCTCTCTACGGGGGCGTTCTCCCTGAGCTATCGTATCTTCGAGTGCTTTGAGCCCCTGTGGCCCCAATTATATGAGATGCCCCTGTTGGCGGCCTTGCTGGGGGCAATCTTTGTGGGTGTAGGCGCAGGCTTATGCGTCCGTATAGGCGGCGCCCCGGGGGGAGACGATGCCCTGGCCATGAGCTTGGCCCATTTGACCGGCTGGCCCATTCAGCGGTGGTATCTGATTTCCGATTTGGTAGTGCTGGGGCTGTCCCTTACCTACATCCCCCTTGGGCGCATCGGCTTTTCCCTGCTGACGGTGATTCTCTCCGGCCAGATTATCGGCTGGATCCAGAAACTCCCCCTTCCCTGGGAGAAAAAAGAGGGGGAGCAGGAGCCGCTTGTGAACAAATCTTGACGGAAGTCCCCGAACCCTTGCGCATCCCGCCGACGATTGCTATACTAAAAGAACGGAGTAAAAGGTCGGAAGGGGCATAAGCGGGTGAAGGGCTGGATAAAAAAGATTTGTTTGTTGTGGGGCTTGGGGGCAGTCATAGGACTGCTGCTTTGCTGTACTCCGCAAAAAGAAGAGGCGGAGCCCACATTCAGTGCGCCTCCACCAACGGAGACCCCCGCTCCTACGCCCACGGCCACCCCCACACCTACACCTACCCCCGTGCCTACGGCTTTGCCCACCTTGCCGCCCATTCCCGAGCCTACTCCCTGCGGACTGCTGTCCTGGCGGGAAGGCTGGCGCTTTACGGAGGAGGGCATAGAACAGGGGGACGAGTATTATAGGTCTCCCAATGTGAGCATCACCATGTCCACGGTGCATTATGCCGTAAGCGATTATACCAACCGAAGCCTTACCTATTATATGGCAGACATCTACCTTAAGGATGTCACCAGCCTGAGGCGGGGCTTTGCCCGGGACACCTTTACAGGCGGGAGCAGCCGCAGTATCGAAAACATGGCCAAAAAGTACAGCAACATTCTGGTCATGTCCGGTGATCAGACCTCTGCCAAAATGGACTGTCTGGTCATTCATGACGGGGAGCTGGTCTATGATCGGGGCACCTACACCCGGGATTTGTGCGTCCTCTACAAGGACGGCACGGTGGAAACCTACGCCCCCGAGGACATTGACAAGGAGGCCATACTGGCCCGTGATCCGTGGCAGAGCTGGAGCTTCGGCCCCATCCTTGTGGACAGCAAGGGGCGGGCGGCCAAGTCCTTTAATTTGCCCGACCATATTTCCAGCCGCAATCCCCGCGCCGTGCTGGGGTACTATGAGCCCGGCCATTACTGCTTTATCGTCATAGACGGGCGCAGCAGCGGCCACTCTCTGGGCTTGACCATCTCCCAGCTGGCGCGGTTTATGGAGGACTTGGGCTGTACGGCGGCCTACAATCTGGACGGCGGCCTGACGGCGCAGATTGCCTTTATGGGCAAGCGGTTGAACCGGCCCGTAGGCGACCGCAGTGTGCGGGATGTACTGTATATTGCGGACACAGCGGCGGAAGACACAGAATAAAGCGGTTGCATGACCGGAAAATCGGCGATATAATATATAAAACAGGGAACCCCTGTTTCATCTTCTACAAGCAAGGAGAATATGACCATGTCTAAGGGATTGAACATCCTCGTTGCCCGGGATAAGCAGGAAGCCGGCCGTCTGGCGGCGGACATCTTCCAGAAGCTTATGAACGAAAAGCCTGACTGTGTGCTGGGATTGGCCACAGGCTCTACCCCCATCCCTTTGTATCAGGAGCTGATCGAAAGAGAAAAGGCGGGGAAACTCAGCTTTTCCGAGGTGCGCTCCGTGAATTTGGACGAATATCGGGGTTTGTCTCCCCTGCATCCTCAGTCCTACCGCTATTTCATGCAGGAACAGCTCTTTGACCATGTATCCATCCGCCCGGAGAATACCTTTGTTCCCGACGGTCTGTGCGAAGACGTGCAGGCCGCCTGCCAAGCCTATGAGGAGAACATCAAGGCCTTGGGCGGCATTGACCTCCAGCTTTTGGGCATCGGCCACGACGGGCACATCGGCTTTAACGAGCCAGAGGAAGCCTTTGCGGGCATGACCCACGAGGCACAGCTTACGGACATGACCAGAGAAGCCAACAAGCGCTTCTTTGCTTCCCTGGAGGAAGTGCCTACCTCTGCTGTCACCATGGGCATCGGCACGGTCATGGGTGCGGAAGCTGTTTTGCTCATGGCTACGGGGAAGGATAAGCACGATATTATGGAGAAGGCCCTCCACGGCCCCGTCACCCCTTGGGTGCCCGCCTCCATCCTCCAGTTCCACCACAACGTCACCGTCATCATGGACGAGGACTGCTACAGGGGCTAAACGCATACACGCTTATAAAACGCCGCAGAACTCTGCGGCGTTTTTTCTATAGATTCGGGGCGCAGGGGAAAGCGGCCGGGGGCGGCGGGTTCGCAAAGCGAACCCTTCGTCATAAGTGGAGCCTCCCGCTGGGGCAATGCGAATGGCTATAAGCAGTGGCGATATCTGTTCATT
>CAYUHW010000212.1:0-3504 GCA_964444605.1 uncultured Christensenella sp.
GCAGAGCCACCATAAGCAGCATGATGTCGCTGTCGGAACGGTAGTACCCGTAGTTGATGGCAATGGCGCCCAGACCGCCGCCGCCCACGATGCCGCTCATGGCGGAGTAGCCCAGAATGGTGGTCATGGCGATGGCCGCGCCGGTGAGCAGGGAGGGCTTGGCCTCAGGGAGCAATACCCGCACCACAATCTGCAGGGGGGAGGCGCCCATGGACTGGGCCGCTTCCACCACGCCCTGATCCACCTCCCGCACGGAGCTTTCCACCATGCGGGCAATGAAGGGAGCGGAGGCAATGACCAGAGGCACCAAAGTGGCCTTGGAGCCGATGGTGGTGCCCATAACCGCCCGGGTGATGGGCATGACCCATACCAGCAGGATGATGAAGGGGACGCTGCGCAGCAGGTTGACGGCAATCCCCAGAATCCGATTGAACAGAGGGCGGGGGCAAAGGCCGTCCTTGGCGGTGATGCACAGCAGCAGCCCTAAAGGCAGACCCAGGATGTAGGCCAAGGCCGTGGAGCCTACGGTCATGTACAGGGTTTCCCAAAGACCCTTACCCATTAAGGGAAGCATTTCCACGAAGCCCATTATCTCACCTCCTCAAAGAGCACCTCGGCTTCCTGAAGGAAGCGGGTCATCTTCTGTATACTTTCCTCCCTTTCGGGAAGCTGCAAAATCATTTGGCCGTAAAGCCGTCCGGACAGGGTGCGGGTGTCCGCAAAGGCGATGTTGACGGGGGCGCCGCAGGCCAGCACCATTTCGCTGACCACGGGGCGGTCGGTCTTGGAGCCGTCGAAGATGAGCCGCAAAAAGCGCCCTTCTCCCAGTGCGGAGGCCTCGGGGGCTTCGCCCTGAGGGCAGATAAGCTTGCGGGCGGCGGCGGTTTTGGGACAGCGGAAGATGTCCTCCACATTGCCCAGCTCCCCAATGCGGCTGTTGTCCAGAATGGCCACGCGGGAGCAAATCTGTTCCACCACCTTCATTTCGTGGGTGATAATCACTACGGTGACGTGAAGCTCCCGGTTCAACTCCCGCAAAAGCTCCAGAATGGACTGGGTGGTGGTGGGATCCAGTGCGGAGGTGGCCTCATCGCACAGCAGTACCCGAGGGGAGGTGGCCAAGGCTCTGGCAATGGCCACACGCTGCTTTTGTCCGCCGGAAAGCTGGGCGGGGAAGGCCTTTGCCCGATCTCCCAGGCCTACACGCTCCAAGAGCGCCTGGGCTTTGGGAAGAGCCTCCTTGCGGGAGAGGCCGCAAAGCTCCAAGGGGAAGCAGACGTTATCCAAAATGGTCTTCTGCATGAGCAGGTGGAAGCCCTGAAAGATCATGCCGATGCTCCGCCGTGCCTCTCTAAGCTCGGAGGGCTTCATGGCGGTGAGCTCCTGCCCGGCTACGAAGACCTGTCCCGCCGTGGGACGCTCCAGCAGGTTGATGCACCGCACCAGGGTGCTTTTGCCGGCGCCGGAAAGGCCGATGACGCCGAAAATTTCTCCCTCGTAAATGGAGAGGTCGATATCCTGTAAGGCATGGACGGCGGTTTCGCCGCTGCCGAAGGTTTTGCTTACGCCCTGTAAGCGAATGATGGGTTCCTGATTCATACAATCCTTTCTTTAGACCGTTCTATGGGGAAACTCCCTGTAGGCAATAAAAAAGCCCTCACCCCTCTTTCGAGAGGCAAGGGCGGACAAAGCCGCGGTACCACCTTGCGTTCCCCTTCTTTTTTACAAAAGAAGAGCTTATGAAGCACAATCATGCTCCTGCGCAATTACGGGCGCACCCGTTGAGAGCTACCATATCGCCCCCACAGCTCCGGAACCATGTTCACCTGCCGCACCGCTCTCCCTTGCACCAAACGGGAGCTCTCTGAGCCGCTGCCTGCGGGTTACTCTTTCCTTCATTGCCTTTGCAATTTATTTTCTGGAAGGGATAATACACCGAAAGACCCTTCTTTGTCAAGCCCGAAAATAAAATAGCCCGTCAAAATCTTTTTCCGGAGGAAGGGCGGGGCGGCGGGTTCGCCCTGCGAACCCTTACGGACAGGGGGGAGCGGAACGCTCCCCTGTCCGTAAGCGAAAGGCTCCGCCTTTCCGCCGCCCCCAACTTTCCTTTCCTTTTGCTTCGCTTCCTCCCAAAACTGCCGTCTTTTCCAAGCGCATTCGGCCCCCTGTCCGCGCAAAAAAGGAAAAGACCATAGGCAAAAAATGGCGGCAAGCATCGGTTTTCCCATCACTTTTTTTGTGTAAACCGTTGCAATAGATCGCCGGATGCGATAAAATTATTCTGTACAAGCGTAATCTATCCGCCGTGCCCCTTGGTGCGGCGGGGCAAAGAGGAGTGTTAAGATGAAAAAATGGTTGAATGGCGTCCATGTGCCGCACCGCAAGAACACCGCTGAGGCGGCGCCGGTGCCCATGACCCCGCCGGCTCTGGTGGCATTGCCCATGAGCATGCACATCGGCCGGCCCGCTGTCCCTCTGGTAAAGGTGGGAGATACGGTCAAGGTGGGGCAAAAGATTGCAGAGGCCGGCGGCTATGTGTCCGCCCCCGTTCACGCCTCCGTTTCAGGGAAGGTGAAGGCGCTGGAAGAGCGTCTCAACAGTGCCGGACAGAAGGTAATGTGCATCGTGCTGGAGAGCGACGGCCTTATGGAGAAGGACGAAACCCTGGCCGCCCCTCAGGTACACAGCTATGAGGAGTTCATTGCCGCCGTAGCCCAGAGCGGAATCGTAGGTCTGGGCGGCGCAGGCTTCCCCACGGCGGTGAAGCTGGACATCAAGGATCTCTCCCGTCTGGAGACTGTCATCATCAACGGCGCCGAGTGCGAGCCCTACATCACCAGCGACACCCGCACCATGCTGGATCGGGGCGAGGACATGGCCTTTGGGCTGAAGATGCTGGAAATGTATCTGTCCGCCAAGCACATCGTCATCGGCATCGAAAAGAATAAGCCCCAGTGCATTGACGCCATGGAGCAGCTGGCCAAGGACGACCCCTGCGTCAGCGTCATGCCCCTGCCTGCCCTGTATCCTCAGGGCGGTGAGAAGGTGCTCATCTATCATGTGACCGGACGGGTGGTGGAGGAGGGCAAGCTGCCCATCGACGCCGGCGCCATCGTCATGAACTGCACCACCTTGGCGGATATGGGACGCTACTTCCGTACGGGCATGCCTCTGGTGGAAAAGTGCGTCACCGTAGACGGTTCCGCCGTAAAGGCGCCCAAGAACGTGATTGTGCCCGTGGGCACGTCTTTGAAAGACCTTCTGGACTTTGCCGGCGGCTTTAAAACCCCCGCTCAGAAGGTGCTTTACGGCGGCCCCATGATGGGCATCTCCGTGCCGGATCTGGAGCAGCCCGTGCTCAAGACCACCAACGCCGTCACCGCCTTTGCAGAGAGCGACGCCGGAACTCCCGAGCCCACCGCCTGCATCCGTTGCGGCCGGTGCGTGTCCCACTGCCCCTTGAACCTTATGCCCGCAGAGATTGAGCGCGCCTTTGAGAAGAAG
>CAYUHW010000213.1:0-3503 GCA_964444605.1 uncultured Christensenella sp.
CGCAGGCATATTTCACCTGTGCATCGCACAGATTTCACTTCCGCAGGCACCGCACTCAGCTTTTAGCACCGAAAATCTTCCCCCCACCTCGTCCGTGCATAAACCTCCCTTTTTATGCATGCACGCTCCCGCCCCCGCAGGCGCAAAAAAAAGCACTTTTTTTGCGGCACATTTCCGTTTTTCTATCATATAATATAAAATCCTGCAGATTTTGGGCGCTTTTTGCCCCTTGCATGAAAAACCGGCGGAATGCAACAATATATTTGACAAAAGAAAGAAGATGCGCTAAAATATCACCATATTTATTCCGGACAATAAAAAAGAACCCGAATAAATGGAAATTCAGAAGGAGGAAACCCAAATGAAGAAGTTTGTTGCTTTGCTGTTGGCTCTGGCTATGGTATTTGCTCTGGCTGCCTGCTCCAACAACAATTCCGACAATCAGGTCTCCAATCCCACTCAGGCTCCCGTTGCGGACAATCAGCCCGCCGTCGAGCCCTCTGAGGAGCAGGAAGCACCTACCTACACCTATGATACGAACTTGACCGAGTTCCCCACCCTGTGGAATCCCCACACCTATACGACTTCCACCTCTAGCACCATCATGAGCTACGTCATGGATAGTCTGTATAGCTTCGACTACAACGAAGACGAGACCGGTTTTGCCATCATCCCCTCCATGGCCGCTGAAGAGCCCATCGACATCACCGCTGACTACGTTGGTCAGTACGGCATCGAAGAAGGCGACATCGCCCGTGTTTGGAAGATGGTTCTGCGTCAGGACCTGGCTTGGGAAGACGGCACCCCCATCGATGCCAACTCTTTCGTTGAGTCTGCCAAGCGTCTCCTTGACCCCGTTGCCAAGAACTTCCGCGCCGACTCCCTGTACTCCGGCTCCGTCCAGATTTGGAACGCCGAGAACTACATGAAGCAGGGCGGCTACGCTTACGGCAACCTGCTGGCTTCCGCCACCGGTAATATGGAAGATTACTATGCCGACGATGCTTTCGTAGTCAATGAAGCAGGCCAGCTCATCGTAAACGGTGCTGACATCTGGTTCGGCCCCGAAATGGGCAGCAACTGGAGCTCCAACTCCCTGGCTGACTACTACAACGCCGGTTACTTCTCCGAAGCCGGTGCTCAGCTCTGGAACGACGTCATCGTTGCCAACACCAACGAGTCCGGCTACGTTGCCGTAAACGAAGAAGTTAAGGCCGCCCTCCAGAACATCGTTGCCAATCTCCATGGCTATGCAGACGTGGAAGCTTATGCCGCTGCCGAAGGCGACTATGCTTACGTTGAGTGGCAGGAGTGCGTCTACGCCGGCCAGAACTACGGTGCCATGGACTTCTCCGAAGTCGGTATCTTCGCTCTGTCCGATTACGAGCTGGTTTACGTTCTGATCAACCCCTCTTCCGGCTTCGAACTCAAGTACGGCATGCCCGACGGCTACCTGGTATACACCGAGCTGTACGATTCTCTTGCCAGCGTTGACGAAGACGGTCTGTACACCAACACCTACGGCACCTCCGCCGAGACCACCAAGTCCTACGGCCCCTACATCATGAAGTCCTTCCAGGCTGACAAGGAAATCCACTATGTCCGCAACGATAACTTCTACGATGTAAAAGACGGTTACTATCAGTGCACCGACGTTGTCATTCACTGCGTACCCGAAGCCGCCACTCGTCTGCAGATGCTCATCTCCGGCGAACTGGATACCTACGGCCTCCAGCAGGAAGACATGAACACCTACCTGATGTCCGACTACACCTACCTGAGCGATTCCGCTTCCATCTGGGGCATGGTATTCAATCCCAACAAGGAAGCTCTTGAGAAGACTCAGGCTGCTGCCGGCGAAAACAAGAACAAGACCATCCTCACTCTGGTTGAGTTCCGTCAGGCTATGTGCTACGGTCTGAACCGCACCGAGTTCTCCCTGGCCACCATGCCTACCTGTCTGCCCGCCTTCGGTCTGATGTCCAACCAGCACATCGTTGACGTTGAGGCCGGTCTGGGCTACCGCAGCACCGACATCGCCAAGCAGGTTCTGGCTGAGGTTTGGGACGTTGCCGACGATATCGGCGAAGGCAAGCTCTACGCCGATCTGGACGAGGCTGTAAACGCCATCACCGGCTACAACCCCGATCTGGCCAAGCAGAAGTTCGACGAAGCCTATGACCGCGCTATCGCCGAAGGCCTCATGGACGAGGACGACATCGTTGAGATTTGCATCGGTCTGCCCTCTGCCACCTCTTCCGTTTACAACAACGGTTATGAGTTCATCGTCAACAACTTCGTTGAGCTCGTAAAGGGCACCAAGCTGGAAGGCAAGCTGACCTTCACCCGTGACGACACCATCGGCGACAACTTCGGCGGTGCTCTCCGTGACAACCAGGTCGACATGCTCTTCTACGTCGGCTTCTCCGGTTCCGAGCTGGATCCCTTCAACCTCATGGAAGTCTACATTGACGGCGGCAACCTCCAGTATGACCCCTGCATGGATTACACGACCATCGATCTGACCATCGAGCTTGACGGCACTGCCTGGACCACCTCCGTCTACAACTGGCAGCGCATCATGAACGGTATCCCCTGCGTCATCATCGATGCAGAAGGCAACGCTAAGGAATACTCCTGCGGCAGCGCCGACAACGATCCCGAGACCCGTCTCCATATCCTGGGCAACTTCGAGCGTGCCATCATGCTCAACTACGACTTCATTCCCCTTTCCGGCGACGCCTCCGCTCAGTTGGTGGGTCAGCAGGTTCAGTATCACTCCGATGAATATATGTACGGCGTCGGCTTCGGCGGTCTCCGTTACATGACCTTCAACTACAGCGATGCTGAGTGGGCTGAGTACGTAGCTTCTCAGAACGGCGAGCTGGATTACACCTAATCCTAAGCAGTCTGCCTGAAAAGGCAAGAAATAGTATGGTACTCTGGAATAGGGGCTTTGTCCCCTATTCCAGGTACTTATATAAAGGCAAAGCATCGGACGCTTTTTTAAGTCTGAATGGGTTGACTTAAAGAAGCGCTTTTCATCACTTTGCTTTTATGGGGTTGCAGTGGCATCACATAGCCATGCACTTTCGCTGCATAGGCGGCGTAATTCACAGGGCAGGTATTTTTGAGGGGAAATTCCTGGGCCATCGCCTACTGAGTATTTCAATTTTCAGAAGTATCCTGTGATAAAAATCATAGGGAGAAAACCGTTATGAGCACGTTTAAGTACGTCGTAAAGCGTCTGCTATTGGCCATACTGACGTTTTACATCATCATCTCCGTGGCGTTCCTGCTGGTTCGCATGCTGCCCAATGAGGTTGTGGCGCAGTTCGGCAAGGATACGGATCTGCTCATCCAGCAGCGTGTACGCCAGGGTATCCTGCGGCCGGACGGCTCGGCTGTGCCGCTGGCAGAACAATATTGGAACTTTTTGACCCGAAGCCTTATTGGGCTTAACTGGGGTGTGTCGGAAAAACTGTATCCCATGCAGGATGTTC
>CAYUHW010000214.1:0-3476 GCA_964444605.1 uncultured Christensenella sp.
CCGGTGAGGGTGCAGTTGCCTTCCTTGGCAAGGGCGTCCAGCTTCTTGGTCAGAGCGGGGGAGGAGTTCCAGGGGTAAAGAGCTTCCTCGCAGGTGGTGATGGCGTTGACGCCGTGCTTGGCGCAGAGGGTGAAGATATCCTCCAGCTCGGCTACGGTGCTTCTGGTGGCGATGATGCACACGTCGGGCTTAAGCTGACCCAGAACGGCATCGGCCTCGGCGGCGGCGGAAACCAAAACGCCCGTGGCGGGATATCCGTCTCCTACGATCTCAGCGGCATCCTTGCCGACCACGGCGGGGTTGATGTCAAAGGCCGCCACAAGCTCAGCGCCCTTTTCCAAAGCGTAGCGGATGAGGTACTTGCCCATTTTTCCGCAGCCATACTGTGCAAAGGTGATTTTTCTTTCCATATTGCGCCTCCCGGTTCAATTTGTTACAATAAGGATATACTTTGCACCAGGTATAAAGTCAAGAAAAACTTTCGGGGAGAAATACTATATTCTCTGGAGAAACGGAGGTAAAAATCCTATGGAAGAGGGAGCAAAAAGAAGAGGAGCGGAGGGAGAAAAGTCCCCCAAGACCCTGTTCCGCATCGGGGAGATGGCGGAATTGAACCATGTGAGCACCCAGACCCTGAGACTTTATGACAGGAATAAACTTTTAACCCCTCAGTATACGGACGAAGAGACGGGGTATCGGTACTATACCCTGGAGCAGTGCGCCCGGCTGGATTTGATTCGGGCCATGAAAAGCTGCCGCATGCCCCTGGAGAAGATTGGGGAAATCTTTGCCCTGCCCTCACAGGAGGCATTGCCCGGAATTTTGGAGGAGCAGGAGAAGGCTTTGGATGAGGAAATCTATCATCTGTCCGTCAGCAGAAACAACCTCAGGCGCATACGAAAGAACCTTCAGCTTCTCCAATCCCTGCCCCCCTTTGGGGAGATGTTTTTGGAGTATATGCCCGAGCGGCGCATTGACGTGCAGGAGACGGGCTTTGACTTCTTTGCCCAGGGGTACAAGGGGTATGAGTATATGCTTAGGCACATGCAGCACTACCTCCATGAGAACCGTCTGCCTCCCTCCTACTTTGTCAACGTGGGCACCCTTATGGAAAAGGCCTGCTTTGAAAAGGGGGCCTACGCCTCCCACGCCGCCTTCATTCTGGTGGATGAGCTGTATCCGGACACGGGGAGCCTGCGCACGCTTCCCCAGGGCATGTATATGGCGGTGGTCTCTGACGATACGGCCAGAGAGCCTGAGTACGCAGGAAAGCTGTATGCACGCATGCAGGAGATGGGGCTGAGCCCGGCGGGGGACTATCTGTGCGAGGTGCTCTCCCAATTGCCTTTGCAGGGAAGCGGGTCGCTGATCTATAAGATTCAAGTGCCGTGCGCCCAGTGCCTCTGAGCACAGTGAAATCCGCCTGCGACGGGTGAAATATGGCGAAGCCATGCGAAATATTGCTCCGCAATGTGAAATCTGCCTTTCAGGCAGGTTGAGGAAGGGATGCTTTGCATCCCTTTTTTCTGCTTATCCCCTCAGTCACCTTCGGCGACAGCTCCCCTTACACAATAAGGGGAGCCATGCGGTACAAACATCTTGTGCGCATAAAAGCAAAAGCGAGCACAAGACCCTTTACAACGTTAGGCTCCCCTTGGTGAACAAAGGGAGCTGGATTGTGACTGGAGCGCAAGCGGAAGGAACAAGACTGAGGGATTGAGAGAAAAAGCAGGTTTCGCTTCTCCCATCAGAACTGCTTATTCCACCGTCATGCGGATATCCCCGCTGAGGGTGTTCAGGATGCACTTGCCGCCCCCGGTAGAGGGGGGAATGCGGATGCTGCCGCTGGCCGATGCGGCGGAAAAGTCCTTCCCCGTCCGCAACCGTCCTTCAATGTCCCCGCTGACCGTGTCCAGGTGAAGGCTTCCTGCATCGCAGTCCTCCAGCTCCACATCCCCGCTGGCCGTGTGGAGCTTCATGCTCCCCGCCAAGCAGGCTTCCAAATCCATATTTCCGCTGGCGTTACTCAAAGCCAGCTTTCCCTTTACGGAAACGGTGTCCAAGTGTACATCCCCGCTGGAGACGGAGGCGGTCAAATCCATGGTGCGCAGCTTCAGCAGAGTTACATCCCCGCTGCTGCTCTTGCAAAAAAGGGTTTCTCCCACATCCACGGTTTCAAAACGGATGTCCCCGCTGGCGGTCTCCAAGCGGAAAGCCCCCTGCACCTGCAGGTTTTTCGCCTCTATGTCCCCGCTGGCGGTCTTCAAGCGGAAAGTCCCCTGCACCTGCAGGTTTTTCGCCTCCATGTCTCCGCTAACAGTCTTCAAAGCGGCGTCCCCCTCTATGCCGGAAAAGATATGCACATCCCCGCTGACCGTGGTCACGTTCAGAGTGCCGAAGGCAAAGTCCGAGGGCAAATCCACATCCCCCGAAGCCGTGTACACCTCCAGAGAATCATAGCGGGTTTGGGGCAGATACATCTCCAGAGCGGGGGTGTGCCGCACGACGGCGGGGCGCTTTACCGGGCTCTGCCGCTCTATACAGAGAATCCCCTTTTCCACGGCCACACGGCACCGGGCCTCTTCCTGATCCTGCCGATGGACAATGCGCACCTTTCCGTCCTTTGCAGAAAACAGGCGCACATCGCAGGGGCCGGCAGATACTTTAAGCCCGGTAAAGGGCTCGGCAGTTTCATAGACGCCTTCGTGGGCAGAGTCCTTCTTGCCGCCCTGCCTGAACCAGGGAAATTCGGGCATGGGTTTTCCGCTTATACCCACCCGAGGGATCGGGTTTGATGTTTGGGGAATCTCCTCCAAAATGGTGCGGACAGCCTCCTCCAAGGAGCCCATGGCCGCTACCGCTTCCTCCTCGGAAAGCCCCTCCTCCATGCAATCGTCTATGGCTTCGCCGTAATACTCCGCCGCCTTTTCAAAATCCTCCTTGGAAAGGACGGACAGCCTGCGCTTTAACTCAGAAATGAACCCTTGCTTCGTCATACTGCATCTCCTTTGCAATAAAATTGTACATACTCATAATTTCTTCCCACTCCTGCCGAAACTCCTCCAGCCGCTGCAAGCCCTGCTCCGTAATGTGGTAGTACTTGCGCAGACGGCCGTTGTGCTCGGCACTGCGCACCGTCAACAGACTGCCGTTTTCCAGCCGCCGGAGAATGGGGTACAGGGTGGATTCGGACAGCTCCACATGGGGCTTTAAGTCCTTGACAATCTTGTACCCGTAGGAGTCCTCTCCCTTAATGGCCGCCAGCACGCACACGTCCAGCAGACCCCGCTTCATTTGTGCATCCATATCACACCCTCCTTTGCATAATACTATACCATGCACAATATTGCCTGTCAAGCAGGTTCCTCCCCTTTTTTGAGAGACGAAGGGCGGGGGCATGGGAAGGGGGGAAGGGGCATAAAGTACAAGGGGATGTATTGACGGGTTTTTGGGATTCGTGTATACTAAAAAATATA
>CAYUHW010000215.1:0-3437 GCA_964444605.1 uncultured Christensenella sp.
CGCTTAAAGCGGTCAATAAAGTCCAGCTTAAGGCCGTCCAAATCATAGTCCCGCAGGGCCTTTTCATAGATGCCGATGAGGAATTCCCGCACCTCCGGGTAGCGGGGGTCCAGCACGCCGGTGTTGTTGCGCTCCACCCGGCAGATGATCTTGTCCTTAAACCGCTCCCAGTTTTTGGAATAATAGCCTACAAAGGGTACGCTGAACCAGAGGATGTACTTCATCCCGGCCTCATGGACCCGCTTTACGTGCTCGGCCATGTTGGGAATCTTCCCCGGATACACTTCCCAGTCTCCGGTATAGCCGTAGCCGCCGCTGCCGTCCGCCGTCTGCCAGCCGTCGTCCACAATGATGGTCTCCATGCCCAGCTTCTTGGCCTCTACGCAGTCTTCTTCCAGTTGAGAAGCCTGAATGTCCTGATGGTAGTTGTACCAGGAGGAGTACATGGGCAGGCGGGCCGTTTCGGGCACGGCCATGGGCTTTAAATCAAGCACCTGCTCCCACCAAAGGCGCACATCGTCCAGCACCTTATAATAGGGAATTTTCCTGAAATCCGCCCGCACGCGAAGGGTATCCCGACTTCTTCCCACAAATTGCTGCAGGCCCATGGAGATTTCGCCGGAGATTACGTTTCGCCCGTCGTCCACGCCGAACTGCACGCTGGTGACCTTTTTGACCTCGTCGGTGGCAAAGGTAAAGGCGTTTTGATCCTCGCCGTTAAACAGCATGGCCAAAGGGGCGGAGCCTGTGAGCATGGAGCTGATCTTCAGCCGCCAGTCCGCATCCAGCACCCGCCTTGCACGGGAGTCGGGATGCCACATATACTGCACGTCAATAAGGGGCAGGCTCCAGCACATGATTACCTTGGAGTCTTCCGCCTTGGCCTGTTCCTCGTCCCAGCTTAAATCAAAGATATACTCCCAAACGTCCTTCTGCAGTGCTTCCTTGCGCAGTTCCACCTTTAAATCCACATTGGACGTCACCGTTACATCGGAAAACCGGGTGGTATTCTTCAAATACTTTCTCATCGCTCTCTCCTGCTTTGGGCATAAGTCTGTTACTTTAATTTACAGTATAAAAGCAAAGTTCCTCCGAACATATGTACAATTTTGGGCTGGTGTTTGGATGGATTTGGTTTTTGCGACCCAAGACGAAAAAAGAAGCCGCCCAAAAAGACGGCTTCTGCGCTTTATTCACGGGCAAACAGCTCCCGCACGGCATAATAGGCGGCCTTGGGGCGGCGGTACTCGTTCAAAATCCCCTTGTTGTTGAACCCCCGGCTGCGGGAAAAGCCCATTTCCGGGCTGGTGCGCATATCGCAGAACTGCCAGACAAAGCTGCCGATTACCGCCGGGTGCCGTTGAAACAGCTCCAGGCAATACCGCAGTACCTGCGCCTGATACTCTTCGCTCCACTTGCTCCTCTCGGCATCGTGGAAGCCGTATAGGGCGGCGGCGCCGAATTCGCTGATGAGAATGGGCTTATCCTCATACCCCAGCTCCTGCCGCCGGCGGCAGAAGGCGTCCAAGAAGCCGTCCCACACCGTCATGTCCCCTTCGTACCAGCCAAAATACTTGTTGATGCAGAGGGCGTCCGTATAGGCAAAGCAGGCATCGTTCATGGGCTGGGCCGTGGCATAGACCACCAGACGGTTCCCGCCGTTTTCCTTTAAGCAGGCATAATAGGCTTTGGACATGGCGGCGGCTTCGGCGGTATCCGTTAAAATTTCATTATGCATGCCCCAAATGAGGATGGAGGGATGGTTGTAATATTGCCCCGCCATCTCTTTGTGCATTTCCAGCCCCCGCTCCAAAACGCAGGGCGTCCCCAGGGCCTCCTTGGAAAAACCTCCGCCCCAAATGGGGATTTCGCTCCAAAACAGAATGCCCAGGGCGTCCAAGCTGTCCACAAATACCTGGGATTGGGGATAGTGGGCGCCTCTTACGGCGTTGCACCCCAAATCCAGAATCAAGTCCAAATCATATTGCATCCTGGAGGGCGGGAAGGCAAAGCCAAAGCCCGGGTAGTCCTCGTGGCGGTTGACCCCCCGAATCTCTATGGGCTTGCCGTTGAGCAGGATGTTTCCCTTCCGCGTCTCCACCGTGCGGAAGCCCGCCCGATCTAATATATCGTCCGTGTCCGTGCAGATGCAGATGTTATACAGCTCCGGCTTGCCTAAGTCCCACAGACGGACATTCTCCAAGGAAAAATCGGGCAATTGCAGGCTGTGCCGCCCTTGGGGAAGGGTCACCGTGCCCTCATACACCCTGTTCCCGCCCAAGGTAATTTGCAGGGGCACCGCCGCCTCTTCCCCCGTCTGATAGCAGGTGAGAAAAAAGCGGCAGACTGCGCTTTTCCTATCCTCCGCCAGGGTGTACTCCAGCCGATTCTCCAAAATGCACAGCCCCCTCAGCTCCTCTGCCCGTACGTCCCGCAAAATGCCGCCGTAGGGGTACCAGTCCACCCGCTTTTGGGGGATGGAGCAGGCGTCAAAGCGGTTGTCCGCCCGAAGCACCAAAAGGTGCTCCCCCGCCGCTGCATGGGGTACGATGAAATCAAAGGCCGTAAAGCCCCCGTAATGGCTGCCCAAATATACGCCGTCCAGCCAAACCCCGGCCTCGGTCATCACGGCGTCAAAGCAAAGGCGCAGACAGCCTTCTCCGCTAAAAAACCGCTTCTCATACCACACGGCGCCCATGTAGGAGAGCATATCCTTTTCCTCATTCCAGACGGAGGGCACCATCACCGTCTTTTCTGAGTTCAGACCGCAAAACCATTTTTCCTGCTCTCCCAGATCTTGAGGATCCGCTTTGACCCGCCAGGCTCCGTTTAAACTATGCACCCGTCTTTTGATGTGCTCTTCAAAAAGTCTTGCCACGGTTCTTCCTGCCTTTCCTTTTTATGCAGAACCCCTGGGGGTTTTACTCTCTTCGTTCCCATAGGGCATATTTCTATTATAGAAAGCCCGCTTTTTCCTGTCAAGACGGCCATGGGGATACAAAAAAGCAGGTCTGCAACGGGCAGCCTGCCTGAATTTGCCGGGAAAAGAGGAGGGAAACCCGGCAAGATAGATAATAAATGAAGGTGAAGGTTATTTTACCCCGAAAAGGAGCTTATCGTAGGTGGGGAAGGGCCAGCGGTCTGCGGGGGTCAGGGTCTCGGCCTCGTCGCAGGGGGTGCGCAGGGCATTCATGGCGGGAATCACCTCGTCCCGCATCATGGCGGCGGCATCCCTCACGTTTTCCAAAGCTTTGTAGCCCTCCAGCGCTTTTTCAAGACGGTCTGCGGCAGCATCCGCCTCCTCCATCAGGGCGCACAGGCGGGCAAGGCGCTTTTTCTCGTATCCGCCGCCGTACTCGGGCAGGACGGTTTTTTTGGCCGCACAGCTTTCCGCCAGCTCCCGACAATACCCTTCCGCCGCAGGCAGAATCTCCCTG
>CAYUHW010000216.1:0-3419 GCA_964444605.1 uncultured Christensenella sp.
GGATAGTGCACCGCCCCCGATGTAGGGGTCATTAGCCCCATCATCAGGCTCAGCATGGTGGTCTTTCCGCACCCCGAAGGGCCCACAATGGCCACAAACTCCCCTTCCCTTACGGAAAAGGACACATCCTTCAGCGCCTCCGTCTCTCCCTGGGGAGCCTGGTACAGGAGGCTTACCTTTTCAAAGGCCACCAGAGGCCCGCTTGCTCTCGTTTCCATATCCCATTTTATGCGCCCTGCCCCTTTTTCGACACCTTTTTCCTGCCCCCTGCGTACTATAAAGCATAAGGGAGGTGTGCCCATGAAACATAAACCCGGCCCCTGCAGTCCCCGCTGTCTGCTCTGGCTTCTGCTTTTGGGAATCGGAGCGGGCCTTTTGTATCTGCTGCCCCATTGGCTGCTGTGCGTGCTGCTGCTGGGTGCGCTTCTCTTTTTCCTCTGCTGCGCCCCCGGCGGCAGAGCATAGAAAAACGGACGGTGCCATGCCGTCCGTTTCTTTTTTTACTCTTTGCTATATAGGGCTTGTCTTAGCAGGAGCTTGTTCTTCTCCACCTCGGGAATCACCGCAAAGGCCCCCTCCTGACTGGTCTCCGTGTAGCTTTCGTCAAAGGGCACTCTGAAGCCTTCAAAGTCCAGCACGTCCGTGCGGATGACCTCCTTGGCGATGCCGCCCAAGGTCTCCCCGTCCAGATTGGTGCGCACCCGCTTTAAAATCTTGGCGAACAAATCCGCCATCTGATCCACGTCCTGATTGAGCCGCAAATACTCCAAGGTGCTACCGATGACCCGAAGCTGCCTGTCCGTGCGCCCAAAGTCCCCCGTGCCGCCGCTGGTTCTGTCCAGCAGATGGGTCACGGCCTGCTCCCCGTTTAGAATCTGGGGGCCTGCCTCCAGGCTGCTGCCGCACTTTTCGTTGAGATAAGCCGCTTCCTCCGCCGTCAGCTCCACGGGAATGCCGCCGATGATGTCCGCCAGCTCCATTAAGTCCTCGGTGCCCGTGTATACATAGTTCTGAATGTCCAAGTCAAAGACGCTATTTACCGTGTTCACCAGCAGACCCATGCCCCCCAGAGAGTAGGCGGCATTGAGCCGCTTCCAGCCATAGTCCTCCATGGGCACCAGCATGTCCCGCATCAGGGTGATGACGGTGAGCTTCTGCTTCAGGGCGTTGAAGGAGGCGATGAACATCATGTCCGTCTGGGGATTCACATCCTCCACGGAACCGTTGTGCACCACAATGAGAAAGCTGGTGATGAACTTATCCTGCTGGGTCTTGGCGTAGATGGGAACCTCCTTCACTTCTCCCGTCTCATAGTAATCCACATCCGTCCGCAAAGCGGCCGCAAAAGGATCGGGGGTGGGGGAAGGCTCCGGGGTAGCCGTAATTTGCGCCTCGTCCCGTTCCACCACGCTGATGAGGTTGTCGTGAAGGCGGTTGATGCTCTTCAGGCACAAAACGCCAACAACGCCCAGCACCGCCAGCGCCCCTATAAGGCACAGAGCCAGCTTCCGCAAAATCGCCACCGTGCGCAGGTCTTTTTCCTCCTGCGCCGTTTGTTGTGTATGTTCCATGCCGTCCTCCCTATGCAAGCGCCATCTTCATCAGCAGAATATCCGCCGCCAAGGCTCCCAGCACCAGAATTCCCAGCACAATGACCAGAATAAGATACAGTATCTTTTTCGTTCGGATGGGCATCATGGCTTTACTCGGCAACGTTGGCGACCCGGGTCTTGTCTGCAATCTCCTCGTAAGCGGGAGCGTTGCCCTCCAAATCATACTCGGCAAAGACCAGCATATCCAGCAGATTCCTGTCGGCCACGCCGTCCCCGTCCCGATCGCCGCTGGGATGGTTGATAATCTGTCCCATAAAGGTCATGCGGATGCTGTCCCCGCCGTCCAAATTATAGGCTTCCACACAGCCAAGGCTCTGCATCAATTCAATGCACTCATAGAAGTTCATGCCGATGGAGTAGTTCGCCTGCCGTCCGTCCACCAGCACAATCACATAGTGGCCGGGCTCATAGTAGCCGATCATGCACCGGGGCTGTCTGGTGGCGTTGATTTTATACCCCTCTGCAGGCTCCCCGTCATGGATGAAGATGGGGCCGAACTGCCAGCCCTGCCACACGCCGTTTTCCACGGCCTTTTTGGTATTAAAGCCTTCAGACTCGTAATAGTAGGTCTTCAGCTCCCCGGTCTTGTACAAGGCCATACAGCTATTGCTCCATTCCTTGTCCGTGCCCCGGTAATAGACGCCGTTGTGCAGAACAAACCCGTTGTTATAGGTGCCGCTGACGGCCAGCACGGCGTTTTCCCGACGGCTCATGCTCTCCGCCGACTCCGACCCTGCTCCGTACTCCCCGTTGCCGAAGGAGGTGCGGAAACAGCGGTAGTTCCGCATCCAGATGTCCGCCACAAAGTAGGTCAGCACGTTCTCCTCGTCCACCACCTTTTTCACGGCAATGCGCAGTTCGTCGCTCTGGTAGCTGTAGTCTGCATCCGTCCCCGTGTCATAGTTAGGGAAGTTGGGGCACATGTCCCCCTCTTCAGGCTCCCGTGTGGGGGCAGGGGTGGGGGTAGCCGTAGGTTCGGGGGTGGGCGCCTCCGTAGGCTCCGCCGTGGGGGCAGGGGTAACAACCTCCGCCTCCACCAGCACCTGAGTGGGAGCCGCCGTAGCCGCCTCCGCAGGCGCCGCCGTGGGGGTCTCTGCCGTCTGTGCCCCGCTGCACCCCGTAAAAATCAATATCAGCGCCAAAAGTGCGCATACTTTTCCGCAAATGTATCGCTTCACCGTTTCTCCTCCTTTTTAATCCCCTGTATCATAGCAGACAAATTCCCTCTCCGCAAGGAAGAGGGAATATCTTTTACATTTTTATGACATTTTCCCTTTATTCTTACCGAAAACCGCTTCTTATTCCAAGAAGTCCTTCAGTCTCTTGGAGCGGGAGGGGTGACGGAGCTTGCGCAAAGCCTTAGCTTCAATCTGGCGGATGCGCTCACGGGTCACGTTAAACTCCTTGCCCACTTCCTCCAAGGTTCTGGCCTTGCCGTCGTCCAGGCCGTACCTTAAGCGCAGCACCTTTGCTTCCCGAGGGGTCAGGCTGTTGAGGACGTCCATAAGCTGCTCCTTAAGCAGTGTGGATGCCACGGCCTCTGCGGGAGCGGGGGCATCGTCGTCGGGGATAAAGTCGCCCAAGTGGGAATCGTCTTCCTCGCCGATGGGGGTCTCCAAAGACACAGGCTCCTGGGCAATCTTAATGATTTCCCGCACCTTCTCTTCGGAAATGCCCATTTCCTTGGCGATTTCATCGGGGCGGGGCTCCCGTCCGTACTCCTGCACAAGCTGACGGTTTACCCGAATGAGCTTGTTGATGGTCTCCACCATGTGTACGGGAATGCGGATGGTTCTGGCCTGATCG
>CAYUHW010000217.1:0-3414 GCA_964444605.1 uncultured Christensenella sp.
TTCGGTTATAGAGGAAAATGGGCACCTGCACAATGAGATGCAGGCTCCGATAGCCGTTAGGCTTAGGGTTTTGGATGTAGTCCTTTTTCTCAATCAGCACCACATCGTCCTGGCGCAAAAAGGCCTCCGCCAGAGCATAGATGTCTGAAGGAAAGGAGCAGATAATCCGCACCCCGGCGATGTCGTTGAGGCTCTGCTCAATGTTCTCCACGGCCAAGGGGAAGATGGCGCCCTTGCGCTGGAGCTTTTCCCCAATGCTTTCCGGGGACTTCAACCGTGTTTTGATGCTTTCGATGGGGTTGCGGTCATACTGCAAAGACAGCTCTTCGTTGAGTACGTTAAACTTGGTGGAAACCTCCATCATGGCGCAGTTGTAGTAGGCCATCAGCTCCCGAAAGGGATAAATCCGATCCTGGGCCAGGGCCTTTATTTTCTCTGCCAGAGAAATGTTCTGTTCACTCATAGGTGTTCTCCTTACTATCCGTTCTTCTCCCCCGTCTTCCCCCATACAGTTTGCCTTAAAAATGCAAGGCGGTCAACTCATGCTGATAGATGCGGGTGATTTCCCGCAGAATGTCCACGTGGGAAAAGTCCCGGTTGTATACAATGCGGGTTTCCCGCACCATGCTCAGATTCTCAATGGGCAAGGCCGTAATCTTGCCCTTGCTCAATTCGTCCATACAGGCACTGCGGGGAAGAATGGATACCCCCAAGTCCTTTCGAATCAAGTCCTTGATGGTGGCAATGTTGTCCACCTCCAAAATCACGTTGTAGTTGGCAATGGCGTCCCCGTGGTTCTCCAGGCTGTTTTCAAACTGGGTGCGGGTGGCGGAAGAGGGCAGCCGCAGAATCATCCTCTGCCGCTTTAGCTCCGAAAGGGTGACCATAACGTTTTGAGACAGAGGGTTTTCATTGGACATGACGCACACCAAATAGTCCGTGTCCAGCATCATGGAAGAGAAACTGGGATTGGTCACCGCCCCCTCCACAATGGCCAGATCGATCTCGTAGTTTTCCAGATATTCATAAAGATTTTTTATGGTATCCGTTGTTATTGTGATGCTCAACCCCTTGTGCTGACTGCTGCACTTGGCCAGCACCTGGGTCGTCAGGTTGCTCTCGGAAGTATGGGTCAAACCCACCCGCAAGCTGGTCAGATGCTTCTCCATATTTTGCAGCTCTACCCGCATTTTTTCGTCCAGCGCCTTAATGCGTCTGGCGTACTGAAGGACGATTTCCCCCTTGGGGGTGAGGAGCAGGCCGTTTTTCCCCCGAATAAAGAGAGGAGCGCCCAATTCTTCCTCTAATTGCTTGATATGATGGCTGACGGCGGGCTGGGTCATGGACATAGCCTGGGCGGCCTTGGTAAAGTTTTGCAGCTCCGCCACCACCAGCAAAGTCTGCATCTTGGCGCTGATCATAGGACACCTCATTACTTAAATTTATGGACGGTCAAAATCTCATAATTTGACTTTATCCAAAAACAGCATATCATACAGTACATCCGTTTGCAAGGGAGGAGTGCGAAAAAATGATTCCGAAAAAAGATTTGTTTGAGAAGATGCCCGTGCCTAAGGCCATTTTGAAGCTGGCTCTTCCCGCCGTTCTGGGGCAAATCATTCTGGTGCTCTACAACATGGCGGATACCTTCTTCGTAGGGCTCTCCGGCAGCGACGCCATGCTCAGCGCCGTCACCGTGTGCATGCCCGCCTTTATGTTTTTGTCCGCCATCGCCAACCTCTTCGGCATCGGCGGCGCCAGCCTGATTTCCCGTGCCATGGGAGACAGCCAGCCCGAGCGGGCCAAAAACGCCGCCCGCTTTGCCTTTTGGGGCTGTCTTGTGCTGACGGCGCTGTATAGCCTCTTTGCCTATGTGTATGCGCATGGGTTCCTGCGGCTTCTGGGCGCAACGGACGGGGGCGTCCATGCCTTGGCAAAGGAGTATCTTTTCTGCACCGTAACCTTGGGAGGCCCATGCACGGCCATGAGCGCTCTGCTCTCCCACCTGATTCGGGCGGAGGGGCGTTCCTTCCACGCCAGCGCGGGCATCACCTTGGGAGGGCTATTAAACATTGCCCTCGATCCTCTTTTTATGTTTGTGCTGCTGCCCAAGGGGAACGAGGTGCTGGGTGCGGCCATTGCCACCAGTCTTTCCAATGTAGCGGCTCTTTTATACTTTGTTTGGGTGCTGATTTGCAAGCGCAAGCGCTCCTGCCTGCGCTTTGCCCCCAGCTTTGAAATGTTCCGTCAGGATGTGCCCGGGCAGGTGCTCGCCGCCGGTCTCCCCGCCTGCTTAATGACCCTCTTTGAAAACATCTCCTTTGCTGTGCTGGATGCCCTTATGGCCGTCAACGGCATTGCCTTCCAAGCCGGACTGGGAGTGGCCAAGAAGGTGAACATGCTGGCCCACTCCATGGTGCGGGGCATGGCCCAGGGGGTACTGCCTTTGATTGGCTACACCTACGCCTCCGGCGATCACAAGCGCATGAAGAAGACCGTGTCCGTGTCCATGGCCGTGTCCGTGGGGCTGGCCGCCCTGTGCACGCTGGTTTGCCTGCTGTGGAGCCGCCCGCTGACGGCGCTGTTCATCCCCAACGGCTCTCAATCCCGGATTTGCGGGGCTTCCTTCCTGCAAATCCTTTGTCTGGGCGCTCCCTTCTCTGCCTGCGCCTACGCCTGTATTTCCTTCTTCCAGGCTACGGGTCGGGGAGGACGCTCCTTCCTGCTGGCCATTTTGCGCAAGGGCGTGCTGGATATTCCCCTGATGTTTATCCTACGGCAGGCGGACTCTGTTTACGGCATGGTGTGGGCTACTCCCCTTACCGACGGGGTTTGCTGTCTGCTTTCGCTGGTGCTGTTCTTCGGCTTTTTAAAACGCCATACCAATCTGTTTGCCCAATAGCAGACAGACCTTCAAGGGGGAAGTGAGGGGCTTCCCCCTTTTTATGGAGGGTGATTTCATTCTCCGGCTCTTTTATAAAAGCCCCTCACGGCATGGCGCAAGGGGCTTTTTATGCATATGCGGTTTTATGGGGTCAATAGCGGATGGAGAAATTCTCCCGCCGCAGATTGTCCTGCCGAAACAGCCGCCTATCCCCCTTCAGTTCTGCATTCTCATCATTTCCCGCTGAAGCCTGCGGAGGATGCGCTTTTCCAGCCGGGAGATATAGCTTTGGGAGATGCCCATGGTGTCCGCCACCTGCTTTTGGGTCTGGGGCTTTTGTCCCGTCAGCCCGTAGCG
Source organism: uncultured Christensenella sp. (assembly GCA_964444605.1). GTDB lineage: Bacteria > Bacillota > Clostridia > Christensenellales > CAG-138 > RUG472. Next base: position 3,242 of record CAYUHW010000217.1, read on the forward strand.
GCGGTTGACAATCTCCTGCTCCCGTGGGTTCAACAGTTTCAAAGCATCATGAAGAAGCTGTCTGTCCACCTCGTCCTCCAGGGCCTCCCCCACCTCTGCCCCGTCCGTGCCCAGCACATCGGAGAGCAAAAGCTCGTTCCCTTCCCCGTCCGTGTTCAAGGGCTCGTCAAAGG